>JAFRNH010000034.1 GCA_017430235.1 Paludibacteraceae bacterium
AGGGCTGACTGGGAAATCAAACGAGTTAAACTTACTCAAATAAGACGAAAAAGAATCGTCAGAATATGCCAATGACAAGGACATATTCAAAAGAAGAAATAACAAGAATAATCTTTTTAACATGCGTATAATAATAAAATTTATAATTCTGCGTACATTCAAATTAGAGGATGTAATTTAAACTGTGTCAAGACAAAATAAATCATTCCATTTTCATCCAATAATACTCTTCAAAATAATCTTTTGTTTTGCCCTCATCAAAAAAGTCCAAAGCTTTACTTAAAATAGAAACACGCGACTTATGAATCCACCCACTACATTTATCTCCATATTTGATAACACGATACCATCCATTTCTTTCTTTATTACTCACCACAAAAACCTCATCTTTATTAATTTTATACAAAACGGGAGATTCCGTAGATGCATGTTCACGAACATTTGTATAACCATCCTTATCGTTTATAACACAATTGTACGCCATTGCGCTATGTACTAAAATAGAATCTCCGGAAGCGGAATTAGTATACTCATTTGCTGTATCCCAAACAACCTCATAGAATTCTCTTTCTTCATTGAACAGAACTTTTCTAAATCCTCTAGTTAAACCATCACAAGGCAATTCTTCAGGTCCACATTGTCTTCCGTAAGTTTGCGTTATCATACCATTACTAATAGACAATGTTTGAGAAATACATTCATAATCTTCGGCGAGTAGTGCTCTACATTTCCCCAAATTATCAAATTCAGAAAAATCAATTTCGCGTCTACAGTCAAAGAGTAAAACATCTGATTTTAACCGATCTTTAGATTCATCATAGCACATTAAAGAAATAAATGTTGAATTATATTCCTTTTCCGTACTTAAAAGGACAAACTCATAAATATGAGGCATTCTATTTCTATAACAAATAGGATAATAATATGTTCCCGATTTTGCAGGAATGATATCCGTGGTTGAAAATCCTATAAAATTTTTCCCATCATCTTGAATAAGAAACGATTTTTTCGCATTTGCTTCGACAAATTCCGAATAGACGGAATAAGGTATAGAATCCTTTTTATTCAGCACTATATCTTTCCCGTTCAAAAGTAATGCCCCATTAGGATACTCCTTTAACTTATCTTTAACAACAAACATAGACCCGTCAAAATTATTTACTTTTGTTGATTTTAATAGATATTGTTTTAAGCGGAGCCATGTATTATCTTCCGCATTTATTTGCAAAAAGCAAATAACACTAAATACTAAAAATAGAAGCCTTTTCATTTTAATCCTACAACTTGAATATTATATAGTTTAATTGGAGTAACACCAGATGCATTCCACCTACAATGATGACCTGGATTATTTTTCCCACTTGTATCATTTGTCTTGCATGGTGAAACATAAGTAGTTTTACAATTATCAATTATCAATTTTCAATTTCTTATATCCTATACATCGGTCGTACCCGATGGAATAATCGTAAAAATACACAAAAATCTCGTATTCGTTTTCTGTTTGATAAAAACTTCCATCAATGTCGATTTCGTCAATTGTGTTGAAATCAGCTGATGCTTTCACATATTTATAATTATAATATCCCTGTTTCAACAATATTGACGCTTCGTATTGCTGTTTTTCTTCGTTGTAGGTCATTTTGTTTTCGTCGTTCAGTTTCCAGTCGTTGAAACCGCCGAACACGTACACATCAAGCGTGTCGTAAATATTTCGGTGATACGGAAGTGTGAATTTCACGTCGGCATAATCGGCACAGTAATCAGCGTGGTTATATGTGTCTTCGCTCGTTAGGAAATTTCCATTCAAATCGGTAGTTGACGTGTAGGCAGCGTGCCAATCTCTGTCGGGATGGAGATACACGAAATATTTTCCGTCGTTTTTTTCAATATAATCAACTGGGGTTGTGGCAATCCGCAGACTTTTGAAATGGAAATTGCGAAATTCGTTGCCGCCTTTGAACAGAGCATTCCTGTTGTCATTGAACACCAACGAGCCATCACCCGAAACGTGGTCCGGCTGAATACCGCAAATTGTGTTATCCCAACGTCCATTTTGACGATAAACGACGTACAAATCCTTGTCGAATGTTGACAAATCGAAGCCGTGAGGCACAATCTTCATAGAAATTTGTTGCGAATCGTCCATATATTGTACAAGATTCGGTCGATTCACTTCTGCTTGGATTTCAACAAGTTGCTCGGTTACAACAAAGCGTTTTTGAATAAGAACAATATCACCTTCATAAACTTGTTCATAAACTTGAACCACGTAGTTTCCCGACATAAGGAACCTGATTTCAGGCGTATCTGTGCCTCCATGAAACGGAAAATAAAAAAAGTAATGAACATACGGCACCGTCGTATTGTACGAAAAATCGGCAAAATCTCCGTCAATCAGAAAATCACAGTCAACAACCGTCATATATTGGGATTCCACAAGATTGGATTTTCTCCAATTTCGGTCGCAGTGGATGATGCGCCATTGGAGCGGACGAATTTCGTCTTCCAAAATGTCAAAATCCATCATCAGCCCTTTGTTTTCGCCAATCAACGGCATTACCGGCGTTGCAAGAGAATCCCCCTTTTCGGGACCAACATGAATTAAAGATGACGGAAGTCTTGTTTTTACCACAGGACGAAGCGTAACCGACTTGATTTTTGCGTAATCGGAGTTCACATACTGGTCGTACATAATCTGCGACCAAGCGCAAAAGCTTGATACTAACGTTATTATTATTGTAAGGACGAAACGCATATGTTTTAAGAAATAAAATTCGACAATTATTTGTTTTTAAGTACTACCTGTTGGTTGAATTAAACCTGTTGGCTGAATTAAATTTATAATAAAAAGTTGTGTATTCTATTGGTTTTTAGTGTTTTAGTAATGTAAAATAAAACAAATACCATTATCTTAGATATGCGCAACTTCATTACAAATTTTAGGAAAATCCTTGGAATTTGCAAACAATTCGCAGGAAATCAAGTAAATGAGAAGGGAAATGTGGCGAGATGCGGTGTCATCCACTCTTATGACATGACTGCGGACAATGTAAAGACTTACAATATCTTTAAAATGGAGAAACTTCGGGCATCTCCTTATTCAATCTCCTCCAGCACCTTTAATTCAAACCCTTTGTAAACTTGGACAATCTTATGCAGCGTGGTGTGACCGATAGTCTCCAGCACCTGTGGTGACCGGGCGTAGTTGTTGATCTGCTCTATTGCCGCAGCTCGTTTTGCCTCCACTTCACTGTCTGGTTCACTGCTCTTCACATATTTGAATTCCACAATGTAGGAGTGCTGCAACTCCGGGAAATTGTCAAGGCGAGGTTGCAGGTAGACGTCGGAATAACCAGCGGCGGTGTCGTTCTCCGACACAGGCAGGTAGAGTGGATTCTGCAACGTCATCGCAAAGGTGAAGCCGTGAACATAATATTCGCCCTTTATCTTGTCTCGCTGCGACGAATAGTTCATGATTGCCTCCGCTATGGCCTGAAAATAGGGACGCCAGTTGCCATTCAGTGCCATATCGACGCCCAACTCGTCCTTTTTGTAGTAGTCGAGGCGCAAATCCACCTCGTCGTATGTCCTTACCAGATAGTCAAACATTTGTTCCCTCACCACCTGATTCGGTATCTTGAAGATTAGTTTGTTGAGGAATGTCCCGTCAACCGTAAGCAAACCGAAATAATATAGCAGACTGACGAAATTGATCCTGTCAGTTATGTTCTTTGCGGGGAAATTATCGTTCAGTTCGGATGTTATCCGACCCTCCTTCACAATCTCTTGTATGACAGACGTTTGCAGATCATGGTCTTTTCTCACCAGCATCATCAGTTTCTTGTAGTCGATACGGATGTTAGTGTCAAGCATATCACTTGGAATCAAGCATCTTCTTCCTAAATACGCATTAACAAAATAGAAAACCATATCACTATTGAACATGGTTTCACCATTCAAACTATCTCTTGAGAAGCAGTAATTGTCATACCAAGGCTTGATGGTGTCGATCAGTTCGTCCGTTGTGTGGTTGAACGGATGGAACTGGCGGTAGTAGTCGAGTATGGCGCGCACCTCCTTCTCGGTGAAGCCCATCATCTCGTTGAAGGCGGCATAGCTTGTGTAGTTGAAGTTGATGTTGAACCCGGAGGTGAGGTCATCGAGCGTCACCGGACTGACGCCCGTGATGAAGATTTTCTTCAGACACGTACTTGTCGCCGACTTCAGTGCCGCAAAGAAAGTGCGGTAGAAACCATCCTGATGAGTGATACTTTCATATTTGCAAAGTGCAGAAACATCGCTCAGCACCTTGTTGGTGAAGTTGTCGTACTCATCGATAAGAAGGTAAACATTTATTCCGTTCAATGCACATTTGGAAAATAACTCGTTCATATTTGCAGCCGCATTACCATTGACAATCATATTTTCTAAAATGTCTGACGGCAATAAACTCTTATACAGCGCACAGAAATTAGAAATGGCAGTATAACAATTAATATTGAACGACTCTTCACACTCATCAAGATTTGACGACACACATGAGAAATCCAGCCTCATCACCGCATAACTGTTACGCTGTTCCGTGGGATGCTGACCTATCCAGAGGTCACCAAAGAGGGCGTCGAACTTCTCCCTGCGGTTCATATCGTAGTAGTTCTCCAGCATGGAGAGGAAGAGGCTCTTGCCGAAACGGCGCGGACGGATGAAGAAAAAGAAACGGGCAGACTGTTCCACCTCCGCGATAAACCTTGTTTTGTCGACATAGTAGTAGTTATCGAGGATGATATCCGCAAAGTTCCCCATTCCGTAGGGTATCTTTTTCATTTTCTTTCCGTCCATATATTTTCGAATTGATTTACCTACAAAAATAGAATTAATTTGTCGGATGAAGAAAAATTAGGGCGGTATAATACTGCCTATTTTGAAGCAGTTGCTAAATAAGAAAATAAAACTTAGATTGGCAGGCATGGAAAGTAAAAGAGGAAATTTCACAGCAGAGTTCAATGCTCAAGTTGCCATCGAGGCATTGAAGGGTCAAGAGACATTGGCACAGTTGTCAGAGAGGTATCAAACCTATCTTCCTTCTAAATGTCTTTATTTTGAGGAAACAACATAGTCCATTTAGCCATATTAATCACGCCTCACATCTTTTATGAATTTATAAATACGCTGAATCATATTTACTCGGCCAAACAAAGAACAGACAAAACAATATTTACCCAAATATATTATTATCGCAAAAAGAATAGTAGGGAATTGTAAAATATAACGGTTAATAAAATCCCATTCGTCCATGTTCATTGCTGGATTCTTCCAACTCGGAGTACTCCAATGAAAAAGTTCTAATTGACAAGCGACACCAAAGGGAAATAACAAAACCACAATCAACAGCTTGGTTATAATCGACAAAATATGCCTTAGTTTACTCTGAGTTTTACCTATAAAATGCAAAAGGGGAAGGAACAATCCTACCATGACAAATTGAATAAAAACGAACAATCCAGTTAAAAACATTTCAATATCATTTCCTTTAACTGAAACTTGACATGAAATCAAAAAAAGCATCAAAGATTCCACACATGATTCTATAAGCAAATTAATCGCAATTTTTATCATTTCATCTTCACTTTAAAAAGAATAACTTTGTTTTCTATCTCACTATTTTGTTTTTAAGTAATGTAAATCCCTTTATGTTAAAAACAGGACATGACCTCGTTCTGCAGAAGGATTCGGACTGCCTGCTCCATCTCCTCCGTACCGTGGACGAACCTACCCCTCTCCAACATTATTGGAAAGTCCATAGGCTAATATGTTTGTTATTTTTTCTCGTTCAGTCTCTCAACTTCGTAACCTACGTTCTCAATCATGTTCTGTGCGAACATCATGCGACCTTTCTTGTCGTCGCTCATGGTTGCATAGTTGGAGCCCTCGTTCATCTCATTCAAATCCTTTCTCATCTTGCGAGACTGATTCATTACGACGGAACTGTTTGCAAGTTTCTCCGCTGACAACTGAACACCTCTCTTCGCTTTCTTCACGAGTACGTTGAACAGTGAGTTGTAGAAGTTGGAGTCGTTCTTCTCCAACATCAGACAGATGTTGTTTGCAACCACGTCGTCATCGTTCTCTGAGTAGGAGTCTTGAATCTCGTCGTCATCATAGGAAGACACTGTTGAATCTATGAAATAAACTTTATTACCATCGAAATCAAGAACCATAACACATTCTTGTCGGAACGTATCGCATATACCCTCTGCAACTTTACACAAGGTCTTACTGTCTATTCCAAGAATCTGAATGCTAATCGACGTTTCGTCAAATACCTTTCCATTTCTGTCTTTGTAACGACCCTTGAAAAAGTTTCCGATAGACCATGCGAATACGTCATCGTTCTCTTCTAATAGTTTAGTGGTCTTTTTGTTGACGAGAAATCTATTAACAATACTCGATAATTTTTGCTTTAAAAAATTAATTAATCTGTTTTCACTAAGACGAACTGCGTTTATGTCTGTAGAAAATGTGATAACACCTCCTTTTTTATCAGGTGCTATAACATCAGAGATTGAGTCGGACACGGATGAATCGGAAATAATATCATTGTCGGAATCATCAATGAACTCAAAGTAGTTGTCTGAACTGCACAAAACAAAATCGTCGTCAAAATCGAACTTATAAGGAAGTGCAATCAAAGGTGAATTACTGCTTTTGATGTCCAAAAAATGTTTCCTTCCGTTATCAGAATCCTTTACTTTCTTAAAAATTTTAAACAAGTTCATATTGAAGTTTTTAAGTAATATAAATCCCTTTATGTTAAAAACCGTAAAGATTTTAAAGTTGGGGGTGAGTGAGAAATTGTCTGCGTGAATACACTGGGAGAAATCCTTTTTAGTGGCAAATCGAATCTGGCAAATTATATACCTTGAATCTCAAAGGTTCTTCTTTCCTTCTTTTTTTTATACCACCAAAAGGAGTTGATTTTCCTATATGATATGTCATTTTGTAAATAGGATATGATGAATATGGGAATACAGGGTACTTCGTCTCATCATGGGCATATGGATAATACATTAATTGTACTTCATCTAAATCTGTGCAATATCCTGCGTCAAACAAAAAATCACAACGACTTTTGAATGAGAACACATAAAAAGTCACATGTAAATAATGTTCGTCCTCAATTATGCTGTAAATTGAATCGTATTTAATATAATCTATACCAATTTCATCATAACTTGTTTTTTTTATACTAACAGAGTCTAAATGTAGACCCACATATCGCAAAGTCATATTTCCTATTGTATGACCTAAAATAGAACTTTTACATATCATATGCATTGGGTACTCATCCAATGCTATGGTATCCACAAAAAATTTATCGCTGTTATAATCATATTGTTTGTAAAAAACAGTATCTCTTTGTGAAGAGAATACATTATTATAACATATAAAAAACAAATTGACAAATAAAATTATTTTACGAATCATTTTATTTCTTTCTATATCTTACAGAATAATTATTAGAGGTTATGTCTCACCTGACACATTAGAACCAGTAATTCAAAAAGAAACTAATTCATTTTGTATAACCTGTTGGTTGAATTAAATTTATAATAAAAAAACACAAAAAAAAGGTTGCGTATTTTCTTGATTTTTAGTATTTTAGCAATGCAAAAAAATAAAACAAATACCATTGTCTTAGATATGCGCAACTTCATTACAAATTTTAGAAAAACTCTTGGAATTTGCAAACAATTCGCAGGAAATCAAGTAAATGAGAAGGGAGATGTGGCGAGATGCGGTGTCAGCCACTCTTATTTCATAAGAATGGCGACTAATATGCGTTGTTCTAATTCATCCAACGGGTAACTGCTATGTATGAATGCCATTAACATAGCCTTGAGATAGTAAAAGAGGGTGTATCATCGATACACCCTCTTTCCTTTGTATGCTCCTATGATAGGAATATTCTATTAATGATTACCAAGCGAACAAAGGATAATCTTTCATGATGCTGTTTACTTTCTCGCGAACAGATTTGATGTTTGCTTCGCTTTCTGGATTAGAAAGAACAGTATCAATCATTTCTACGATTTCAACCATCAAATTCTCCTTAGCACCACGGGTTGTGATTGCAGGGGTACCAAAACGGAGACCTGAAGTTTGGAATGCTGAACGAGTATCAAATGGCACCATGTTCATATTCGTTGTAATGTCTGCGGAAACAAGAGCTGTTTCAGCCATCTTACCAGTCAATTCTGGGAACTTAGGACGAAGGTCGATTAACATAGAGTGGTTGTCTGTACCGCCAGAAACAACTGCATAACCCTTGTCTACGAATGCTTGAGCCATTACAGCAGCATTCTTCTTCACTTGAGTTTGATACTCCTTGAATTCTGGTTGAAGGGCCTCGCCAAAAGCAACAGCCTTAGCAGCGATTACATGCTCCAATGGACCACCTTGCATACCTGGGAACACAGCAGAATTTAGGATAGAAGACATCTTACGGATGACACCCTTCTTTGTTACTTTACCCCATGGGTTGTCGAAATCCTTACCAAGAAGGATGATACCACCACGAGGACCACGAAGTGTCTTATGAGTAGTAGATGTAACGATATGTGCATATTTCAATGGGTTGTCAAGCAAACCAGCAGCAATCAAACCAGCAGGGTGAGCCATATCAATCATAAGTAATGCACCTACTTCGTCAGCGATTTTACGCATACGAGCGTAATCCCATTCGCGAGAATATGCAGAACCACCACCGATGATTAATTTAGGATGTTCAGCTTTTGCTGTTTTCTCCATTTCGTCGTAATCAACACGTCCTGTCTCTTTGTTCAAAAAGTAAGGAACTGGCTTGTAGATCAAACCTGATGTGTTAACTAATGAACCGTGAGATAGGTGTCCACCATGAGCCAAATCCAATCCCATGAATTTATCGCCAGGATTTAGAACTGCAAGAAGGACAGCACCATTTGCTTGAGCTCCTGAGTGAGGTTGTACGTTGGCGTACTCGGCGCCGTAAAGTTTGCAAAGACGTTCGATTGCTAAACCTTCGCTCATGTCGACTACCTCGCAACCGCCATAGTGACGATGTCCGATGTAACCTTCAGCGTACTTGTTGGTTAAGCAAGAACCCATTGCTTGCATTACTTGATCACTTACAAAGTTTTCGGAAGCAATCAACTCAATACCTTTAAGTTGACGTTGGCGCTCCTTCTCGATGATGTCGAAAATTGCTGTGTCTCTTACCATAAAATTATATATAAACAAATTAGTTTCTTTTTGTTTTTCGCTGTGCAAAGTTACTCTTTTTTTTTATACGATTAGACGTAATTCGTGTTAAAATAAAAAAAAAGGATATCAACACTGATATCCTTTTAAATTCTCGTATGCAATAGAATTTTATTCTGCTGCTGGAGCATCTGCTGGAGCATCATTTGCTGGAGCTTCTGCCTCTGCGATTGCTTCAGCTGCCTCAGCTGCTGCTTCCTTAGCTGCTGCCTCAAGTGCTGCTGCAGCTTCTGCTCTTTTCTTAGAAAGAGCTTCAGCCTTTGCTGCATGTACAGCTTTCTCAGCTTCCAAGCGTTTCTTAACGTCATCCTTCTTTGCTTCTTCCTTCTTTGCTACGACAGCTTGAGCTTTCTTATCTTTCTCTGCCATCCATGCATTGAATTTTTGTTGAGCTGCATCCTCAGAGAATGCACCTTTCTTTACACCACCTTTCAAGTGCTTCATCATGTAAACACCTTTGTCGCTCAAAAGGTTTCTTGTTGTGTCTGTTGGTTGTGCACCTGTCTCTACCCAATACAATGCTCTTTCGAAGTTTAAGTCAACTGTAGCAGGATTGGTGTTTGGATTGTAAGATCCAATTCTCTCAATATACTTACCATCACGTGGTGCTCTGCTATCTGCTACGACGATGTGGTAATACGCGTACCCCTTACGGCCGTGTCTTTGCAATCTAATTTTGGTTGCCATTTCTTTTAATTTATTAGTTAAACTTCATTGTGCTTAAAAAAAGCGGTGCAAAGTTACAACTTTATTTTTGATTTTCCAATCCTAAAACTTTGTTTTTGCCAACTACTGCTATAAATTCTTTTAAATAGGTGGGCTCGAAGTAGGCAACATCCTTGAAATCTTTGTTCTGAAAGGCTTGTTCTGCCAACTGACACATTCCTGTTGCAAGAGGAACAATGTTGTCTAAAAATTTGGCATTGGGATGATGGATTGCTTTTTTGCACTTGTCGGAACCATTACCGAAAAAATAGACAGTATGCTCATTGAGAAGCTCTTGGTAGGAGTTCTCGTCGATAATGTCGGCTGAAATTTCTTTGACCTGATTCAAATTTTTATCGTAGAAACTTGTGTAGACTTCCATTCTTCTCGCATCAATCATCGGACAGAAATAAGAATCTGATGGAATGCTACTTCCTTCTAATGAATGAAGCGCTTCGGTGGTTAATATTTTTAATGTGTCAATGGAAAGTAACGGTATGTCTGAACCATAGCAGAGACCTTTGGCGGTGGAGACGCCAATGCGTAATCCTGTATATGAGCCGGGGCCGCTGCTTACTGCCACAGCATCTACTTTTATATGATTATTGTTGATGAAGGTTTGCATCTCTTGTAGATAGGGAGCCAGTAGGGTGGAGTGCGCTTGCCCCTCCATGTGCTTTTTCTCCCAAAGGATCTCTCCGCCCTGTGAAAGAGCAACGGAGCAGACTTCCGTAGATGTCTCAATTGAAATTATTGTAGCCATTTTTAGATAAAAAATTTATGCAAAAATACATTATTTGCGTGGAATGTGCCGTTTTGATAAAATTAAAATTAACTTTGCGCTGTAAATTTTCAAATAAGTAAAGTATATGGTATTGTCAATGACAGGATTCGGCAAGACAACTTGCGAGGTAGGATCCAAGAAAATTACAATTGAGATTAAGTCTTTGAACAGTAAACAATTAGATCTGTTCTCGAGAGTTCCTAACGCCTATAAAGAGAAAGAACTCGAGTTGCGTAACATTGTATCACAACGCTTGGAGCGTGGTAAGATAGAATTTGGCATTTATGTTGAGTCGATCAATGGTGAGACTGCTACTCAGATAAATGAGGCTCTTGTGGAGAATTATTATGCGCAGATTAAATCAATGTCGGCAAAATTGGGTGTGGCAGAGCCTACAGACTGGATGCCTTTGTTGTTACGTATGCCAGAGGTGATGAAAACGGAGATTCAAGAGGTAGATGAGGAAGATTGGCAACAGGTAAAAGCAGCTTTCGAAAGAGCAGTGCAGTCACTTGTGGAATTTAGAACCCGTGAAGGGGAGTCCTTGGCGGCTGTATTTGAGGAGAAGATAGGAAACATCCGTGCATTGTTGGGCACGATTGATCCGTTTGAAAAAGAACGTGTGGAGAAGATCAAACAAAGAATCATGGATAATCTTTCTGAAATCAAATCGGTGGAATATGATAAAAATCGATTTGAACAGGAGATGATATATTATATTGAGAAATTGGATGTGAACGAAGAGAAGAATCGTCTTCGCCAACATCTAACCTATTTCGAGGAGACAATGAAAGCAGAAGGAAATTCTGGTAAGAAGTTAGGATTCATTGCTCAGGAAATAGGAAGAGAGATTAATACATTGGGATCTAAGTCCAACCATTCAGAAATGCAAAAGATTGTTGTGAAGATGAAAGATGAGTTGGAGCAGATTAAAGAGCAGGTGTTGAACGTATTATAATAAATAGAGTACGTATGAAAGAGAAGATGATAATATTTTCAGCTCCTTCAGGATCTGGTAAGAGCACGTTGATTAATTATCTCATGGAACACTTTGACTGTTTTGAGTTCTCCATCTCGGCAACCAGTAGGAGTCCGAGGGGAGAAGAGAAGAATGGTGTGGAATACTATTTCCTGACGGCAGAAGAGTTTAAGCAGAAGATTAAGGAAGATGCTTTTTTAGAGTGGGAGGAGGTTTATACCGACAAATATTATGGAACGTTGAAAAGTGAGGTTTCCCGAATTAATGAGAAGGGAAACATTGTCATTTTTGATGTTGATGTGGCAGGTGGATGCAACATTAAGAAGATGTATGGAGACAAGGCTTTGTCCATCTTTATTATGCCTCCATCGATAGCTACTTTGAAGGAGCGTTTGATTAATAGAGGTACGGACACGATGGAGGTGATAAACGATCGTGTGAACAAGGCATCCTATGAGATGACCTTTTCAGATAAGTTTGATCGAATCGTCGTGAATGATAATTTAGAGCATACTAAAGGATTAATTAAGAAGATCGTCAAAGAGTTTGTAGAGAAATGAGAAACGTCGCATTGTTTTTTGGATCGTTCAATCCCATCCATAATGGTCATTTGATTTTGGCCAATTACATTGCAGAATATGCAGGTGTGGATGAGGTCCGTTTTGTAGTATCCCCACAAAATCCATTCAAAAAGGATTTAAATTTGATGGATGATGAACTGCGGTATCAGATGGTTCAGAAAGCAATAGAGGGATATCCGAAATTCTCGGTGACGAATGTTGAATTTTCCCTTCCTAAACCCTCGTACACGTATGATACATTATCGTATATGTTTGAAAGAGAGAAAGATGTACGTTTCTTGTTGGTGATGGGAGGCGATAATCTTCCGAATTTTCACAAGTGGAAAAATGCGGAAAAAATAGCTGAGATGTGTGAGATTTTGGTCTATCCACGTCCGGATAGTCCCAACGAAGTGCCAGAACAGTGGAAAGGATGTGTTCGTATGATAGAGAATGCACCGTTGTTAGATATCTCATCGACGGTGATTCGAAATGCGGTAAAGGAGAATAAGGACGTTCGGTATTTTACCACGAAGGAGGTTTGGGAGATGATGAAAAAGGCAAATTTTCAAAGTGTGGATTGAAGGAAGTAGAGGTCTGTAAAAATATTTTTCGAAACAAATGACAGAAAAAAAGCAGTTAAAATTTCCGTGATAACTATTAAACTGCTATTTTTGTAACTCAAATTTTTGAATTAAAAAAGTTGATAATATAAAAACTATTAGGAAATGGCTAAGAACGTCAAAGAAGAAGAGAGTTCTATTGAAGTGTTTGATAAAGCGGATGAGGTATTAAACTCAGGAGAGGCATTTATCGAGAAAAACCAAAAGTCTATATTGATTGGATTAGGAATTGTTGCCTTAGTGGTTGTTGGTGCAATCCTTCTCAAAAATCAGTATTTTGAGCCAAGAGAGAGAGAGGCACAAGAGTCTATTTTCATGGCAGAACAATTTTTCGCAATCGATTCTTTTCAATTAGCGTTGGATGGCAAGGATGATGCGATGGGCTTCTTGGAGGTAATTGAAAATTATGGAAGTACAGATGCTGGTAATTTGGCAAAGGCCTATGCAGGTATTTGTTACAAGAAATTGGGTGATGATGAAGCTGCTATTGAATATTTGAAGAAGTTCAGTGCAGATGACAAGGTTGTTCAACCATCTGTGTTGGGTTCTGTTGGTGATTGCTATTGGAATCTAGGAGATGTAAATAAAGCTGTTTCATATTACAAGAAAGCAGCAGGTGAAGATAATGAGATTATGACTCCATTCTATAATGAAAGAGCTGCGTTGGCATATTTGTCCATTGAAGAAAATGATAAGGCTCTTGCTTTGTTGGAGGGTATTGTAAAGAAATATCCAGGTTATTCTAACATTATGGAGGTAAAAAAATACATTGAATTCGCAAAGAATAAATAAGTAATAGTATAATGGAAAGGCTTCCGAGAATCGTTGCGTGATTTTGGAAGCCTTTCCTTTTTTTTATATATTAAGGTGATTTACACCATAAAAACTGAAAATATATGGCTACAGTAGATTTGTCGAAATATGATAAAGATTCAGTTCCCAGTGCATCTGAAATGACCTTTGGCATTGTTGTTTCGGATTGGAACAGTGATGTGACGTTTAGCTTACTTCAAGGTGCGAGAGACACTTTGATAAAGCATGGTGCGGATCCGGAAAATATCTGTGAATTTCACGTGCCTGGAAGTTTTGAGTTGGTTTATGCCTCCAAACGTGTCAGCGAGGAGTTGGATGTGGATGCAGTGATTGCATTAGGATGTGTTGTTCGCGGAGGAACGCCACATTTCGATTATGTGTGTCAGGGAACGACCAATGGCTTATCTAAATTGAACACAGAAGGAACGATTCCTTTCATTTTTGGTTTACTGACAACAGATGATATGCAACAATCATTGGATCGTGCAGGAGGTAAATTAGGAAATAAAGGGGTGGAAGCAGCTATTACTGCAATAAAGATGGTCGATTTTAATAAAAAACTTTTGGATTTTTAAAAAATAGTCGTATCTTTGCACCCGTTTTAAGGGAAGGGCGAATACCAGAGTGGCCAAATGGGGCAGACTGTAAATCTGCTGGCTTATGCCTTCGGTGGTTCGAATCCATCTTCGCCCACAAAAAAATCCAACTGCGGAAGTAGCTCAGTTGGTAGAGCATCAGCCTTCCAAGCTGAGGGTCGCGGGTTCGAACCCCGTTTTCCGCTCAAGGGGTCTTCGATAGTGAAGACCTTTTTTTTTGGAGAAGTTTACTAGTTTTATTGCTTGTGAATTGGACATGAGAATGGACTTCTCGCGGAAATGGTGTAGAATTTTTTATTGTAATAAGTTTAACAGGAGAGTTGAATCTTTCCGTATATTATTTATCTTATGATATTAGATACGATTGAGAATTTAGATTTGTATGTGAACCTACATCCTTCGTTTGGCAAGGTGTTCGCTTATTTGAAGACGTTGAATTTTGAGGAGTTGAAGCCAGGTCGCATAGAAGTGGATGATGATTTTTACATCAATGTGGATAATTATGAGTTGAAAAGTGTTCAGATGACCAATTTGGAAGTCCATAATGCTTATATCGACATTCAGATTCCTATTGAAAACAGAGAGTTTGTCGGCTATAAAAATCGTAAAAGTTGTAGATATTTGAAAGAGATTCATCCTAAACAGGATGTTACATTCTATAAGGACAAATTCGATTTTTCCTTTCCACTTTCTGTGGGGAATTTTGTTATCTTCTTTCCACAAGACGCTCATTCTCCATTGATTGGTAATGGAACGGTGAAGAAGATGGTTGTTAAGGTGAAGGTTAAATAAGAGATGTTTTCCATCCCTTTTCATAAGAATATCAAGAGCAAAAACAGATGGAGCCGATTGCTTAGATGGACTCGTAATCTGTTTTTGTTCTTTTTGTTATCGTCCATTCTTTCGGTTTTGATAGCTCGTTTTTTGCCTGTTCGTTTCACTACTTTGATGTTGATTCGTTCATGTCAGCAATGGTCAGGCGACAGAAGCTTAAAAATGGATTGTCAGTGGGTTCCTATCGACTCTATCTCTTCGCACATGATACAGTCTGTTATTGCTTCTGAGGATAATCATTTTATGACTCATTGGGGATTCGACTTTGATGCTATCAAGAAAGCAAAGAAGATGAATAAAAAGGGAGGCAAAGTTTATGGAGCAAGTACCATTTCACAGCAGGTGGCAAAGAATGTGTTCCTATGGCCCAAACGATCTTGGGTGCGAAAGGGACTGGAAGCGTATTATACTGTTTTGATTGAGATGATGTGGCCGAAGAAACGAATCATGGAGGTCTATTTGAACATCGTGGAACTGGGGGATGGAATTTATGGTGTTGAAGCGGCCAGTCGCTATTATTATAAGCATTCTTCGGCTAAATTGACGCGCAAAGAAGCGGCTATGTTGGCTGCGACACTCCCCAATCCGCTGGTTTATAATCCTCAAAAAAATAGCAAAAAAATATTATTGAAACGGGATAAAATTTCGCATTTATCAAAAAAAATGAAACAGACCCCATGGGGTTTGCATATTTCGGAATAATTTAT
Source organism: Paludibacteraceae bacterium (assembly GCA_017430235.1). Lineage (GTDB taxonomy): Bacteria > Bacteroidota > Bacteroidia > Bacteroidales > Paludibacteraceae > UBA1181. The sequence continues at coordinate 15,902 of JAFRNH010000034.1, forward strand.
ATATTTGCATAAACATAGAATCTAAATTAGTGAGTTTAACTGAAAATAGGTAGTCTTATGATAAAGAAGAAGTGGATATTTGCTTGTGCTGCGTTGGCAATGATTATGTGCGGATGTTCTCAGAATAATCAGAAAGAGCAGAAGAAAAATGAAGCAGAGAACAAAGTTGAGACCAAACCTACTAAGCCATCTTCCCCTTTTGGTAAAGTCTCTCCGGATTCAAAAGAGGTTGAGATCTTATTACCATTAGAGTATCCCAAAGATTCTCCTGTTGCCAAGTGGGGCAAACTTCAGGTCTGTAAGGATAAGAATGGTTATCGTTGTTTGTGCGATGACAAAGGGAACCCTGTTCAGTTGAGAGGAATGAGTTCTCATGGTATGCAGTGGGCAGGTGTTGCAAACATTACGGAGGAAAACATTAAGTCTTTGGCTAAAGATTGGAATTGTAATGTTTTCCGATTGGCTTTTTATGTAGATGAGGAGGGAGGATATGCTTATAATCCTACGCATCGTACGCGTCATTTGGAAAATGTTGTGAAATGGTGTGCGGAAAATGGTATGTATCTGTTGATTGACTGGCACGTCCATAGTCCGGGTAATCCACAAAGTGCTCATTATCGTAAACACCCTTCGTGTGGTGTCGATTTGGCTGCTGATTTCTTTACTTATTGCGCACGTCGATTCCAATATCAGAAACATGTGATATATGAATTGTGCAATGAGCCTAACTCTACTAAGGGTGAGGTGACATGGCAACGTCATATCAAGCCATATTGCGAAGATATGCTTAAGATCATCAGAGAGCATGATAAGAACGTGGTTTGTGTTTGTGGTACGCCAGAATGGAGTCAACGTCCTCAGGATGTGATTGGTCATGAACCTCAAGATGAGAATGGTAAGGTATATGATAATCTAATTTACTCTTTCCATTTCTATTCTGCTTCTCATAATGATGGTACTCCAACCGACTCTTTGTCTATCGCAGCAGGCATCAGAGGTCATGATTTCATGGCTCCTTTCAAAGGTGATTCTGCGAACGGTGTTCAGTGCATTTTGAAGGAATTGCCTATCTTTGTGACAGAGTTTGGTACAACGGATGCTAGTGGTTGGTATAACTTCTGTCCTGAGATGACGGATAAATGGTTGAAAATCTTTGATGGCGATAATGAAGCACACCAAGTCGTAAGCTGGTGCAACTGGAGTTACAGTGCAGAGGGTGGTGAGTGTGCCGCTTTGAAATGGAATGATGGTAAAATGTATCCGTTGGATCCTAACATACTGACTAAATCAGGTGCATATATCATTAAAAAATTGAAAGCAAAGAATAGATTGTCTTATTAAAAGGATTCTGTTTGTTAACTGAAATAAGTGTAAAAACACAAATACTCGATGAGAAGGTTTTATTGGCTGTTATTATTTTTGCTGGTCTCGACGCTTACTTATTCGCAAAAGAAAAGAGAAATGCGTGGCGTATGGATTGCAACTGTAGCTAATATTGATTGGCCTTCGAGTCGGGATTCATCCTCTAGTTTCCAGAAGCAGGAATTAATCTTGCTTCTGGATTCTTTGTCTAAATGTGGCATCAATACCGTCATATTCCAGATTCGTCCGACTGCGGATGCGTTGTATCGTTCGGACATTGAACCATGGTCGGAATGGTTGACGGGTGAACAGGGAAAATCTCCTGATGATTCGTCATTCGACCCATTGCAGGTGGTCGTGGAGGAGTCGCACAAGCGATGCATGGAGGTGCATGCTTGGATTAATCCGTATCGTGTGACAAACACGCCGAAATCTAAGTTGACGCCGAATCATATTTATTACAAGAAACCCTATCTTTTCAAACAATATGGTGATAAGATTTTCTTTGATCCAGGACAGGATGAGACGGCAGACTATCTGTTGAAAGTGTTGAAAGACATCCTTGTCAGATACGATATTGATGCTTTCCATCTGGATGATTATTTCTATCCTTATCCTGTGGGTGGAAAGGATTTCCCCGATGAAGAGACTTTCAAAAAGAATCCAAATGGATTTACCAACAAGGCAGATTGGCGACGAGACAATGTGAATCGTATTGTTATGCGTATACAACAGATGGTGAAGGAGGAGAAGTCTTGGGTTCAGTTTGGTGTCAGCCCGTTCGGCGTATGGCGTAACAAGGCAAAAGACGAAAAAGGTTCAGATACGAAGGCGGGCGTTACCAATTATGATGATTTATATGCAGATGTCTTGTTATGGGCAGAAAAGGGGTGGATTGACTATATCGCACCGCAACTTTATTGGGAGATAGGGAAGAGTGTTGCCGATTATGCAATATTAGCTCCATGGTGGAGAGCAAATGTACCTGCTTCCTGTCAGCTTTATTTCGGATTGTATGCATCAGGTTTGGAAGTGAACAAGCCTAAGGCATGGAAGACTCCGAATGAGTTGGTACGTCAAATGAAGTTTAATCAAGAGTGTGTGGACATAGAAGGTCTGTTATTTTATAGTACGCACTACTTGTTACGTAATCCACAAGGTTTGTTGGATAGTCTGAAAACACAATATTATGCTTATCCTGCGCTTCCGTTGGAGATGAAAACGTCGGCTGAAGCCCATTTCCCGTTAAATTTGCGATTGGAAGAAGATTCTGTTCTTCGATGGGATCCTGTGGTGGCAGAAGGTGGTGAGTCGGTCTCTTATTACGTGGTTTATGCATTCCCCGATTCCTCTAACTGTGATTTCGATGATCCGAAGAATATAATAACGAAGACAACGGAAACAGCGATTGATTTGAAAAAGATACCAGGTTGGAAGAAATCTGTTATGTATAATCTGACGGTCACATCAGTGAATCGTTTCCGAAAAGAGAGCGACCCCTATGAGTTTGTCTTGTATGTAGGAAAATAAAAATACTGCCGTTTTATTGGTTCTACATTTGGTTTGTTGCATTCCCAACGTGCGGCAGTATTTATGTCTATTCAGTAATATCCCTTGTGTGAGATGTGGCTTTTATTCCATTATTGCCTGTCTGATACGTATTAACTTCTTCAGCAATCCATCCAATTGATCCAAACGAAGCATGTTGGCTCCATCTGATTTTGCATTGGCAGGATCGAAATGCGTCTCGATGAAGAGTCCATCCGCACCAGCTGCAATTCCTGCTTTGGCAATCGTTTCAATCATTTCAGGATCACCTCCTGTAACGCCAGATAGTTGATTAGGTTGTTGTAACGAATGAGTGCAGTCTAACACCACCGGGCAATCAATCTTCTGCATTGTAGGTATGCTACGGAAATCCACAATCAAATCTTGGTAACCAAACGAAGTGCCTCGCTCGGTTAGAATCAGACGGTTGTTACCACAGTTGCGTACTTTCTGAGCTGCGAATCCCATGGCTGCAGCCGATAAGAACTGTCCTTTCTTGATGTTGATTGTCTTACCTGTTTTTGCGGCAGCTACCAAAAGATCAGTTTGTCTACAAAGAAAAGCTGGAATTTGTAATACATCCACATATTCAGCAGCAAGTTCTGCCTCTTCTGGTCCGTGAATGTCGGTGACAACAGGGATATTGAATGTGTCACTTATCTTTTGTAGTATTTTTAACGCCTTCAGATCACCGATTCCAGTAAAGGAGTCGATTTTCGAACGATTAGCTTTCCTGTATGATCCTTTGAAAATATAAGGAATTTTATATTTGTCGGAAAGAGCTACGATATGCTCTGCAATCTGAAATGCCATTTCTTCACCTTCGATGACACAAGGTCCAGCCATTAAGAAGAAATTGTTCGAATCCGTATACTTTAGTTTTGAAATGTTCAAGTCCATACTATTTTAATTTATAATTATCTGATACATAATACGATGGTAAGCAATATGGCGAATATAATCATATTGCGTGAAGTTTCACCAATCAATGCGTTGAGCGCTTTCCCTACACGTATCTCGCATATCTTTCTCCAAGTAAGGAAATGAGGAATGAGATAGATGCATACAAGGGTTGGGAATGCAATGACTTTTAGAATAGTGATGAGGAAACTCTCCTTATCCAACCAAGAGCTCAAAATATGAGGAATCACTGCGTAAGAGAAGGTGAAGATATATTTCACAACGAAAGCAATGGCGAGTACCCCCATAAAGAGATAGAGGAATCTGCCGAATTTTTCTCCATGGAGAACGATGGATGTCCGTTTTCCTGATTTTTCATCCTGCTCACGGTCGCGGTAGTTGTTGAGTACGAGCAAAGCATTGATGACCAATCCTGTGGCGATACCACAAAAGGTGATGGTGTTATCCCATGCTAGAATTTGTACATAGGCGGTAAAACCAACAGCGATTACACCGAAAAAGAGAATTACTGCCAAATCGCCCAGACCATTGTAGGCGAGAGGGAAGGGACCGGAGGTGTACAAATAGGCGAAAATCACACAAAAGATACCCACAAGAATCATTTGCCAACCACCGTAAAAGATCAGTACGGAACCAAAGAGACATCCGATTATAATATCGATGATGATTCCTTTTTTCATGCAGTCGGGTGTGATCCATCCCTGTGCGGTGGCACGAGGAGGTCCGAGACGATCATCGCCGTCGCTTCCTTTCTTGAAATCGTAGAGATCGTTGATGAGATTGGCGGCAATCTGCATTGTGACGGCAAAAATCAGGCAACAAAGGGCCGCAATAGGTTTGAAAGAATGATGGTTGAAGGCGATGGCAGAGCCTACGATGACGGGTGCGATGGCAGCAGCCCATGTCTTAGGTCTAGAGGCTAAAACCCATGCCTTGAGAGAGTTTTGCTTGACATGTTCTTCCATAACAATCACATGTTTTCAATCACAACCGGTTCTGTAGTTTCTTCGTCTTCCGCTTTATCGCAACTTGTTGCAAGAAAAGAGAGAGCAAGAAGAATAAGGCTTACTAAATATGTGAATTTGTTTTTCATACTGTAATAATTTTTAATTCTGATGCAAATATAGAAAAATTAATAAATATCTTTGTGGAGAATTATCAACAAGAAGGGCTCATTTCGTCTTTTCTGCGAGTTCGTCTATGTTGTTATAAAAATAAGGAAATAATAAATTGAAAAGGAGGATTTTCAAGACCCTCTGTCTAACACAACAAATAATTGAAAGATATGAAGAAGATTATTTATGCAGTTGCTGTATCGGCTTTGCTCATCGTGACATCATGTGGAAAGAGAAGTGACGATGCTTATACAACGTATAAGGGAGAGTATCAAAGTTTGAAATTCACAGTGGAGTATCCTAAGACGTGGAATTTGGAGCACAATCCGAATAAACCGTTCTGTCTGTTCGAGGCAGTGTCGATTACTCCGTATTCAGAGGATTCCTTGTATCAGTGTGTAGAGATGTCTACAAGAGTACAACAAGGAATGACGTTGGATTCATTTGTCAATGAGCGAATTGATTTCTTTTCTCAGTTTGAGGGATTCAAATTGTTAGAAAAGAAGGTAGATGGCAACGAGTCATATTTTAGGTATGAAATTGCCGATGAGAAATCGTCGATGGGTACGTTGATGCGAATAGTGGCACGTGACGATCGATTCTATGGAATTGATTGCTCATATATGAATGAATCGCAGAAAGATACGGTGGATTACATGATAAAGTCATTAAAGTTTGATTGATTTGGGTGTTTTTATTTTATAGAAGACCTTTCGAAAATTCAATCAAAAGTTATAACTTTGCGTGTTTTTAATAATTTAACGAAGGATGGCGTTTGTGGGCTGTCCGTAAAAGAAGTATAATTATGATAAAGGTGACATTCCCTGATGGTTCTGTTCGTGAATATGAGAATGGAACGACAGGTATGCAGATTGCAGAGAGTATCAGCAGTCGTTTGGCTCAAGAGGTATTATCTATTGGTGTAAATGGAGAGATTCGTGATTTGAATCGTCCTATTAATGAAGACTGTTCCGTAAAACTTTTCAAGTTCGAAGATGAGGAAGGAAAGCATACTTTCTGGCATACGTCTGCGCACTTGATGGCGCAAGCCATACAAATGTTGTATCCTAATGCGAAGTTTGGTATCGGACCAGCCATTGAGAATGGTTTCTATTATGATATCGATTTTGGTGAGGAGGTCTTGAAAGAGGCTGATTTCGCTGCTATCGAGAAGAAGATGATGGAAATCGTTGCTACCAAGCAGACACTGACACGTGTGGACATTAGCAAGGCAGATGCTTTGAAGATGTTTGGCGATAGAGGAGAGGTTTACAAGACGGAGTTGATCAGTGAGTTGGAAGATGGTAAGATTACTTTATATGAGCAAGGTTCGTTTACAGATTTGTGTCGTGGACCGCACTTGCCTGATGTGTCACCTATTAAGGCTGTCAAGATTACATCTTTGGCAGGAGCATATTGGAGAGGCGATGAGAAACGTAAGCAATTGACACGTTTGTACGCCATCACATTCCCTAAGAAGAAACAATTAGATGAATATTTAGCATTATTAGAAGAGGCTAAGAAACGTGACCACCGTAAGATTGGTAAGGAACTTGGTTTGTTCATGTTTACGGATATGGTGGGCAAGGGATTGCCAATGTGGTTGCCAAAGGGAACTGCGCTTCGTCTTCGTTTGGAGGACTTCTTGAAACGCATTCAAAAGAAATTTGGTTACCAACAGGTAATGACCCCTCATATTGGAAATAAAGAGTTGTATGTGACATCAGGTCACTGGGATCACTATGGAGAAGACAGTTTCCGTCCTATCACAACACCAGAAGAGGGAGAGGTTTATTTGTTGAAACCAATGAATTGTCCTCACCACTGTATGATATACAAATGGCAACCACGTTCTTATCGTGATCTTCCTTTGCGTTTGGCAGAGTTTGGTACGGTGTATCGTTATGAGCAGAGCGGTGAGTTGCACGGATTGACACGTGTGCGTTCGTTCACACAAGACGATGCTCATATCTATTGTCGTCCAGATCAGGTGAAAGATGAGTTCATCCGTGTGATGGACATCATTTCCATCATCTTTAAAGCTTTGAATTTTGATAATTTCGAAGCACAGATTTCACTTCGTGATCCAAATAATAAAACTAAGTATGTAGGTACCGATGAAAACTGGGCAAAGGCAGAGGCAGCTATTGTAGAGGCTTGCAAGGAGAAGAACATGCCAGCAAAAGTTGAGTATGGCGAGGCTGCTTTTTATGGTCCTAAGTTGGACTTCATGGTTAAGGATGCGATAGGTCGTAGATGGCAGTTGGGTACGATTCAGGTGGATTACAACTTGCCAGAGCGCTTTGGATTGGAATATGTAGGAGAGGATAATCAGAAACATAGACCAGTCATGATTCACCGTGCACCATTTGGTTCTATGGAGCGTTTCGTTGCAGTGTTGATTGAGCATACAGGAGGTAAATTCCCATTGTGGTTGACACCAGACCAAGTTGTTGTATTGCCAATCAGTGAGAAGTACAATGAATATGCACAGAAGGTGGTTGACTTTTTGGATGAGAGAGATATCCGTGCTATTATGGATGATCGTAACGAGAAGATCGGACGTAAGATCCGTGATAATGAAGTGAAGAGAATTCCATACATGCTCATCGTTGGAGAAAAAGAGGCTGAAAATGGCGAAGTGTCAGTCAGAAAACAAGGAGAGGGCGATATGGGCTCCCTCAAGTTGGAAGAGTTCGCTGTTAAGTTGAATGATGAGGTAGAATCAATGATGAACAGTTGGCAGAATAATAAGTAAAAGAAAAATTAAGAACGTATAGTTTCTCTGTTAAAAAAATCGAAGGCTGCACACCTTCGATTTTTTTTGCTTGATAAAGGTGCGCTGAGAACAAAAAATATGAGACACAACAGAAAAAATAGTTTGAAAAAATACATAATATCATAAAATTTACTAAATTTGCACCCGATTTGCTAGAAAAGGAGGGTGGAGAAAAGACCTTATTTCGAGTGAATTAGAATGATATTCAGTAAGTTTAACTAAAGTTAGGAGGATTTAATTATCGCAACAAAACCATTTGTTAAGAAACCCGAGACAAAGGGTAGTACTAACACAAGAGAGACGCATCGCATTAACGATCGCATTCGAGAGAAAGAGGTTCGTTTGGTCGGTGATAATGTGGAACAAGGAGTATATCCCATTGAAGAAGCTCTTCGCATAGCCGATGAGTTGGAGATGGATTTGATAGAAATATCTCCGAATGCAGTTCCTCCAGTATGTAGGGTTGCTGATTATCAGAAGTTCCTTTATCAATTAAAGAAAAAGGAGAAAGAGAATAAGGCAAAGCAAGCCAAGGTCGTTGTGAAGGAGATTCGTTTCGGACCTCAGACAGACGAGCATGATTACAATTTCAAGTTGAAGCATGCGATTGGATTCTTGCAAGAAGGTGCTAAGTTGAAAGCATACGTGTTCTTCAAAGGAAGATCCATTTTATTCAAAGAGCAAGGAGAGGTTTTATTGCTTCGTTTTGCGAATGATTTGGAAGAGTATGCAAAGGTAGACCAATTGCCGTTGTTGGAAGGTAAGAGAATGATCATTCAATTATCGCCAAAGAAGAAGAAATGATATTTTCATATAATTAAAAATTTTAAGTAAAAATGCCAAAAGTTAAAACTAATTCCGGTGCCAAAAAGAGGTTTGCCCTTACCGGATCAGGAAAGATTAAGAGAAAGCATGCTTTTAAACGTCACATTTTGACGAAAAAGACTAAAAAGCAAAAGTTGGGATTGACTCATGATGGAATCGTTTCATCAGCTGATGTAAAGAGTGTAAGAACCATGCTTTGTCTTCGCTAAAAAACTTATTATTAATCGATTGTTTAGCTTGAAGTTCTCATTCAATTGAGACGCTAACGGTCACAAATTTTACTAAAATGCCTAGATCAGTTAATCACGTTGCTTCAAGAGCAAAGAGAAAGAGAATTTTAAAACTCACCAGAGGTTACTATGGTGCTAGAAAGAACGTTTGGACAGTTGCAAAGAACACTTGGGAAAAGGGTCTTTTGTATGCTTTCCGCGATCGTAGAAATAAAAAGCGTAATTTCCGCGCATTATGGATTCAACGTATCAACGCTGCTGCTCGTCTAGAGGGTATGTCTTACTCTCAATTGATGGGTGCAATCCACAAATCAGGTGTTGAGATGAATCGTAAAGTGTTGGCAGATTTGGCTATGAACCAACCTGAAGCATTCAAAGCTGTTGTTAACAAAGTTAAGAACGCTTAATCGGTTCTCAAATTTATATAATGGCGGTTTTCATTCGAAAATCGCCATTTTTTTGTTCCTCCTCTTTTGTTTCTTTTCCTAATTTCTTACATTTGCAGATGTAAAGATGAATTTTATAAATTCATCATACAAACAAAATTTAGTATGAATTGTGGGTTTAAAATTCCTCGAAAGGAATGAATAGAACCCGTCATAAGAAAAAGATTATGAAAAAACCAAATCGCCCTACAATATTAATTACGAATGATGATAGTGTCTATTCTAAGGGCATTTGTGAATTGATAAAAATTGCTCGTGAATTTGGTGATGTCGTTGTGGTGGCACCAGATAGAGTGAGATCCGGTATGTCTAGAGCGATTACACATGCGGAACCTATGCGGCTTAATATGTTGCATAAAGAGGATGGATTTGTCGTCTATTCAAGTTCGGGTACCCCAGTCGATTGTGTCAAGTTGGCTTTCTTTGCACTATTCAAGGAGAAACGTCCGGAATTGTTGCTCTCTGGTATTAATCATGGTTCAAACGCTTCTGTCAATGCAGTCTATTCAGCTACTGTGGGGGCGGCCATTGAAGGATGTGTCAACAACGTGCCTTCTGTTGCACTCTCTTTGTGCGACCATGATGAAAATGCGGATTTTTCTTATATCTTACCTGTCGTGAAATCAATTATCGAAAAGACTTTGAACAATCCTTTGCCTTATGCAACTTATCTCAATGTAAATTTCCCTACAGGCAAATTGGATGGTGTGAAAGTCTGCCGTCAAGCAGATGCTCGTTGGAGTGAGGAGTATGATCAGAAAGTCTCTGACTATGGTGATGTTTCCTATCTCTTGGCAGGCTATTTCGATGATAGAGAGCCTCAGTCGCAAGACACGGACGAATGGGCTTTGACTCATCAATGTGCATCTATCGTTCCTTCGAAGGTGGATATGACCAATTATGAATGTTTGTCTCAATTAAAAGATCTATATGGAACTATTTGAAAACCAAGAACAAGAAGAGAAGAAGAGTTTCGATAACTTCTTTATCGGTTTGGGTGGCTCTTTCTTGATGACTCTGATCGTTTTGAGTCTCCTCGCCGGTCGTGCCTTCTCTTTCAATCAGTTGGGTGAAAGTTTGACAAAACTGTACCAGTTGCATGATTTCTCCAATTACATGATTGCGGCATTGTTCCCGTCCATGTTTGTTTTCTTTTTCTTATATAAGACAGAACGATGGCAGGCTGCTAGAGGTCTTATTGTTGCAGTCTTGCTTTCAATGGTGTTGATCGTATTGTAAGTTATGAAGTATTTTATTATTGCAGGAGAAGCTTCCGGAGACCTTCACGCCTCTAATCTGATGGCGGCATTGAAAGAACAAGATAGTCAGACTGAGTTCTGCTTCTTGGGTGGCGATTTGATGGCGGCGCAAGGAGGTAAAATGATTCGTCATTACCGAGACATGGCCTTTATGGGTTTTGTCCCCGTACTTCTACATGCAAGAACCATACTTCAGAACATTAAAGATTGCAAACAAGCTATATTGGATTTTCAACCAGATGCTTTGATTTTAGTTGATTATCCAAGCTTCAACCTGAAAATGGCTCAGTTTGTGAAGGAGAATTTGAAAAATGTTCCTGTCTTTTATTATATCTCTCCTAAACTATGGGCTTGGAAAGAATATCGGTTGAAATCCATCAAAAAATATGTGGATAAGGTTTATTCCATTCTCCCTTTTGAAGTGGATTGGTATAAGCAACGTGATTATACGGTAGACTATGTTGGTAATCCTTGCGTGGATGCCGTAGCGAATCGTCAGCATAAGGATGAACCAAGAGAATCCTTTTTGCAACGAAATGATTTGCCTGATCGACCTATTTTAGCCTTGCTGGCAGGTAGCCGTGTGCAGGAAATAAAGAGCTCCCTTCCTAAAATGTTGGAGGCGGCATCTGCTTATCCTGATTATCAGGTTGTTATCGCTGGTGCACCGTCTATCGATAAATCGCTATATGAGTCTTACCTGAAAGATTATTCTGCCAAGATTGTTTTTGGCGAAACGTATGAATTGTTGCAACAATCAGAATTGGCGGTGGTGACATCGGGTACGGCAACTTTGGAGACTGCCTTGTTGAGAGTGCCTCAAGTTGTGGTCTACATGATATCTGGAGGATGGATTTTCCATCAAATATTAAACCTGTTTATTCGGGTGGAAAACGTCTCGTTGGTTAATTTGATTGCCAACAAACGGTTGGTGAGCGAATTGCTGATTGAAGATTTTACGGTGGAAAATCTGAAAAAGGAGATTAGTCGCTTGCTTCAAAAAGAGTATCGCGATGAGGTCTTGGCAGGATATGACCAATTGATTGAGACGTTGGGAGATGAGCCTGTTTCACAAAAGACAGCTCGTCTTATTTTGACAGAATTGAATAGAAAAGGATAAGCGTATCCCTTCCTGTTTTCAGTCTGTTTGTTTTGTTGTTTGAAAAATTCTAATTTTTTTGAAAAATGAAGTATACTTTGTTTGTAATCTGTCGCTTTGTGTCTGCCCGATTACTGTTTACCGTCCTGCTTTTTTCGCTAGGACAATCGTTGTTTTCTGAAGATATCATTCTTCATTATGATAGTGTTTACATCTGTCAAGGGGATAGTTTTCCTATACAGACTTTTTTGGATAATCAGGTGGAGGTGCCCGTCAACTGTCGGTTGATAGGGTGCGAAAACATTTCGACCTCTTATCTGAAACCTACTGGAGATACCATTCTTCATTTATTGTATACCAAGCTGGAGGTGCCAGACTCCGTATTCCGAAAACCTTTAAAGATATGGATTCGAAGTAAGCCTCTTGTCCGTGTTATGACAGAATCCACTCGTGTGTGCGCGGGAGTCCCTTTGCCCGACATAGAGTTCCTTTCACAGGATTGTGATAAAATCTATTGGCAAGAGGAGAAGAGTGGTAGAGAAGTTGCCAATCTGTCTGATTTGGGAAATGTTCCATACGGAGTGGAACAGATTCATTTATTGTTGGTGGGGTCTAATGAACAATGTCCGGAGGTGGTGTATGATGAGTATGAGGTAGAGGTGATTGATCCTACGAGGTTCCACTTGTCGCTAACCATGCCACCTGATGAAGTGAGTATCTGCGGAGATTCCATGCTTTTGTGTGAATATGTAAAACCAACCATCGTGAAACTATACTATGGAGATGACCTGCAAGAACGTTATTATAACCATCCGTCAATTGTCACATGGGAAAAAGAAGATGGATATACGATGTGTGATTCTTTTATCGGAGAAAGTTATGAAAATCAGTATCACATCACCACCTCCATAGAGGAGCCCGTCTGTCATACAGAAATTACATTTTCAGAACCCCATCTTCTGAAATTGTTTTGCACGGGCAAGTCTGAACCGACATACAGTGTTTCTTATTCATGTACTGCAGGTAATGGTGTTATTTACATAGGGGCAGATCAGCCACTCGTTGATGCCACATTTAGAAGTTTATCGGGTGCGACAGGTCCTATCCCAAAATATAAAAACACAACAGACTATAACATGGAAACCTATAAGTTTCCCTACCGTGGATGTGCAGTATTATGCTGGGATGACGAAGGAAAATTCAATGAACGGTATGAGGTGGTTTTAACGTGTGTCAATGAATTAGGAGACACGTTGTTCATACATGACACGTTGGATGTCTCTAAGTGTAAAACACAACCTCCGATGGTGCAATATGAATGTTCTTCCAGTGAACGAAAGGCTTTCTTTTATGTTTCATCCATGGATTCGATACTTTCAGTTACGTTCGACACGGAGGAATATATTCCACTGTATGAATTGAATCGAGTGAATGAGACGCAAAAGAAATACAATCATTTTAAAACCTATTTTTTTGAATGGACGGATGCGATAAGTGACTCTCTCGATTATCTCATCACGTTGAAATATTTGGGTTGTGGCAGTGATACGATGCAAACAGCTATGAATATAGCTGTGAAAAACTGTTCGCCGACCCCTCGTTTGTATTATGGAGCCTATCTATATCCATCCTCTATTCTGTTGAAGAAGGAGGATTGTCAGTCGCATCAATGCTCCAATCAGCCAGATCAAGATCCATCGATGGTTTCACTGAAGTTGAATTGCTATAACGACACTGTTTATTTGAAATTCAAGGGAGTGGATTTTGACAAGAAAGACTCCTATGAGTTGACAATTCATTCGAAGGCTTCGGTGAGTGTTGTTTATCCCTATGAATATCAGGTGGTGGGGGATGGACATTTTCGATTTTATAATGTAGATGTGATGAATCCAACAGTTTGTTTTGTGCCAACAGAAGACTGTGTGATAGAAGGCGATATGGAAGGAGTCCGTTTTCTGTTTTCCATCGAGATTGCTCAGCAGGTTGTGCAGACGGAGTATACAATTTGTCAGGGAGACACATTGGATTTGCAGACACTGGTGAAGGATGCAGGTTCCACTTTGCGTTGGAATGTCTCAAACACTAAGGTTTCACCGATGAAGGATACGGAGTATTATCTGTATGGGTTCACGGAGACGGGCTGTTTGGTGGATGAGAAGGTGAGAATCCATATTGATTATCCGATTTGGCTTCACACGGATGATAAGACGTTGTGTGATAGCTCGTATGTGGAGTGTTCGTCTATTTTGCACACCAATGCACAGAAGATGGTATGGTATGAGAACGATGAAGAGGTGGGTGAGGAAAGACTTTTTATCAAGAAAGGAAATGAATATAGAGTAGATTTGTTTTCAGTGTGTGATACGCAAAGTTATCGGCTCAATTTGGAGATTGAAAAATGTGAAGAAGATAGTTTGACAGATACGTTGGATGTGGAAATCCCGCATATTATCATTCCTGCGTTTTTCACTCCTGATGGAGATGGAGTAGATGATTATTGGCAAGTGGTGGAGAATTGTGAGACTATGAAGAGTGGACGATGTAGGATATATGATCGATTTGGAAAGTTGGTGGCAGAATATCAGAGTCGGGAGATATTATGGGATGGAACGTATAAAGGGATTCCTCAGCCCACGACAGATTATTGGTATGTGATAGAAATCGTGGGACAAGAACCTATTGTAGGGCATTTCACTCTACGTAGATAATAATAGAAGAAGGAAGGCGAAAGGATTCTATATGTTCATTTTGTGGAATTTTGATTCCGTAGGGACGTGGCGTGCCGCGTCCGTTGTAGTTCAATTATTCTTTGATGACGGAAATGCGGAACAGTTCTTTGGCGTTTTGCGTGGTTTGATTAGCCACTTCGTCTAAAGAGATTTCTTTTACAGAAGCGATTTTTTCAGCCACGTAGATGACATAGCTCGATTCGTTTCTTTTCCCTCGGAAAGGAACGGGGGTGAGGTATGGACAATCCGTTTCGAGTAGGATTCGTTCGAGAGGAATGTTTTTCACCACTTCAGCGACACCAGCATTTTTGAATGTGACAACGCCGTTGATTCCGAAATAGAAGTCGCCCAACCGTTCGATTTCCTTTGTCATTTCGTAAGAGCCGGAGAAGCTGTGGAATACACCATGGAGTTTGTTTTTGTCGAATTTTTTCAGGCTGGCGATTGTCTCAGGAAGAGCTTTTCTGACGTGAAGAGCCAGAGGGAGGTTCATTTGAATAGCCCAATCGACTTGTTCTTCGAAGGCGATGATTTGTTCTTTTTCGAAGGTTCTATCCCAATAGAAGTCGAGACCAATTTCTCCTACACCGCAATAGTTATGTTGAGAGAAGGACGGATAGAGAGCATCAAGTTGAGATTGGTAGTCCTCTTTGACGCTAGTGGGGTGCAGACCGTTCATAGAAGAAAAGAGCACGGGGTCTTTGCTTTCGAGGTTGAGCATTTTGGGTAGGCTGGGGAGGTCGATATTGGGGAGTAGGACCTTTTTAACGTTATTTTGAAGAAGGCGAGAGATGACATCGTCTCTGTCATCGTTAAAATCGTCTTCGTAGATATGAGAGTGAGTATCGATTAGAACCATGGTTAAAAAAATTTCAGCAAAAATAGTGATTTTTCCTATAGGTTTTGCTAATTCGTGAAAAACTGATTACCTTTGTAGAACAAACGAAGGAAAACAGGATGGATCCGATAGCGATTATTGAAAAATATTATAAGCCAACATCAGAAGTATATAAGATATTGATGAGTCACTCATTGGATGTCACGGATATGGCGTTACGCATAGCTGCGCGACGATCCGATTTGAATTTGGATGTTCAGTTTATAGAAGAGGCGGCGATGGTTCACGACATAGGAATTTGTAAGACGTATGCACCCGATTTACATTGTGATGGAGATTGTCCATATATCTGTCATGGTTATTTAGGAAGTGAGATGATGCAAGCGGAGGGGTATCCTCGGCATGCGTTGGTGTGTGAGAGGCATACGGGTACGGGTTTATCGTTGTCGTATATCATTGAGCAGGATTTACCAGTTCCACATAGAGAGATGTTGCCAATCAGTTTAGAAGAGCAGGTGATATGCTTTGCGGACAAGTTTTTTTCCAAAACTCATTTAGGAGAGGAGAGGAATGTGAAGCAAGCGAGAAGGAAGTTGGAGAAGTATGGAGAAGAAACGATCGCGCGATTTGATAAATGGGCGGAAATGTTTTTGTAATTCTGTTTAAAATTATTTTGAAAAAGCGTTTTATGGTAACGATTTTTTTTGTAATTTGCGCCCGTTTTTGAGTACTAGCGAGTATTGAGAAAAAAAACGAAGAGGAGAGATGCTCGAGTGGCTGAAGAGGCACGCCTGGAAAGCGTGTATACGTCCAAAGCGTATCACGGGTTCGAATCCCGTTCTCTCCGCGATAATAGGAAATAAAATAATTAATAATCAGTAATAATTAATAACTAAAAAAATGAAGAAAATTTTTGCAACATTAGCAATTTTTGGAGCTATGACATTTGGCTTGACTTCAAATGTTTTGGCTCAAGACGAATTTGGCAGTGATGAGGGTTCTGCTACAGAGACTGAACAAGTAGATGACCAATCAGCACAACAACCACAGGAAACAGCAAAACCTGAAGAGAAGAAGCAAGAAGCAGTAGCTGAGCAAGGAGCTGCACAAGGAGAAGTTTCAATGTTCAAGGCTATTAGAGACAAGTTCATCGAAGGTGGTGCAGGATTTATGTCATTCGTTGCATTGTGTTTGATCTTAGGTTTGGCACTATGTATTGAGCGTATTGTATACTTAAGCTTAGCTTCTGTAAATTCAAAGAAATTATTGGAAGATATCGAAGATTGTTTGGATGAGGACGATGTAGAAGGAGCATTGGATAAATGCCGTAATACAAGAGGTCCTGTTGCTTCTATCTTGTATCAAGGATTGTCAAGATTGGAAGAGGGTCCAGAAGTTGTAGAGAAGACAGTTGTTTCTTACGGAGGTGTTCAAATGGGAGCATTAGAGAAGAATGTAACATGGATTTCATTGTGTATCGCATTGGCTCCAATGTTGGGATTCATGGGTACTGTAATCGGTATGATCCAGGCATTCGATAGAATTCAACAATTAGGTGATATGAATGCAACAGCCGTTGCAGGAGGTATCAAGGTCGCATTGTTGACAACTGTGTTCGGTTTGATCGTAGCTATGATTCTTCAAGTGTTCTTGAACTTCATCTTGACTCGTATTGAGGCTTTGACATCAGAAATGGAAGATTCTTCTATTTCACTTTTGGATATTGTTGTTAAGCACAATGCAGGTAAGACAGCTAAGAGTAGTGAATTGGCTAATGAATAATTTGTATAGAGATGAATAGTAATATTTCTCGTTATGTATTATATGCCCTCCTGTTGATCACACTAATTGTGTGTGGATTCTTCTACTTTGGAGGTACAAGCATGGAAAAAACACCAGCGGGTGAGTTTGATACCCCTGTGTTTACTTCTACGCTGATGTATTGGGCTTTTGCACTTGTTATTATTGCTGCTTTGGCAACTTTGTGTTTCGCTTTATTGACATTTGGTTCAAAAGTCAGTTACGATGCTAAATCGGTTCTTGTTCCAGTTATATTTGTGGGTGTACTTGGTGTTATCTTATTGATAACTTATTTTGCTGCAGATACTACTCCATACAGAATCGTAGGATTGGATGAACCAATCCAACCAGGAGAAATGAGATTGGCTAATATGTGTATCGTTACTTCTGTGATTTTAGCTTGTATAGCAGCATTCGTTTCATTCTTTGGCTTTTTGGCTAAAAAATTCTAAAATTAAGTTATGGCTAAAAAAAGAGAAGTACAAGAAATTAATGCAAGTTCAATGGCGGACATTTCCTTCTTGCTGCTGATTTTCTTCTTGGTCGCAACTTCAATGTCTACGAATCAGGGTTTGTCTCGTAAACTCCCTGAACCAATCAATAAAAAACAAAATATTGAGGATGTTGAGGTCAACAGACGTAACGTCATGCAAATCCTTATCAATAGTAAGGATATGTTGATGGTCAATGGAGAGGTCATGAGCGTTGATAAATTGAAGGATAGAGC
Organism: Paludibacteraceae bacterium; assembly: GCA_017430235.1. Lineage (GTDB taxonomy): Bacteria > Bacteroidota > Bacteroidia > Bacteroidales > Paludibacteraceae > UBA1181. The sequence continues at coordinate 33,580 of JAFRNH010000034.1, forward strand.
CAAAGAATTTATTGCTAACCCATATAATAGCGAATCTTTACCGGTTAAAAAACCAGTAGATATTCCGCTTTTGGGTACGCAAATGATCACGAAAGATCACGTCATCTCTCTACAGAATGACCGTGGTACTTCATATCAAGCCTATCTGGATGTTCAAAATAATTTGGTGGCGGCTTATAATGAACTTCGTGAAGAGTTGTCTAGAGAAAAGTTCCAGAAAACTTACTTGGATTTAGACTCAGTTGAGCAAAAGGCTGTACAGACTTATTACCCTCAGCGTATATCTGAGGCTGAGCCTAAAAATTACGGACAAAATTAAGAAGGAGGACAGATATGGCTAAATTTAGAAAAGCAGGAGGCAAAAAATTACCGGCAATTGGTACATCTTCTTTGCCAGATATCATTTTCATGCTGTTGTTCTTCTTTATGGCTACTGCCTCTAAAAAAGAAGTAACCAGTAGAATTATGTGCGATTTGCCAACGGCTACTGAGTTAACCAAATTGGAGAAGAAATCCTTGGTTCAATATATCTATATTGGTATTCCTAGACAGAATGAACAAAAAAACCATGGTGTAAGTTCTCGTATTCAGTTGGATGACGCTTTCGCTAAATCCTCATCTGAAATTGGTGTTTATATTTCTCAAAAGAGAGAGGCAATGCCAGAAAAAGATCGTGATAAGATGATTGTTGCACTGAAAGTCGACAAAGAAACTAAAATGGGTATCGTGACCGATGTGAAACAAGAACTTAGAAATGCTCGTGCTCTTAAGATTAATTATACAGCTAATCAAAGAAAATAAAATTAATCTGGTTGTTATACTTAAAAGGGAGAGATTGAAAAGTCTCTCCCTTTTTTAAATCTCATAATTTATGAAAAAGAAAATCTCAACACCTAAATGTCCTCAGGCTGTAGGACCTTATAGTCAAGCTATCTTGATTAATAACACATTGTATACCTCTGGTCAAATCGCTATCAACCCAGAAACAGGTTTAATGGTGGAAAACGCTATCGATGTTCAAACTCGTCAGGTGATGACCAACTTGCAAAATTTATTGTCTGAATCGGGCTTCTCTTTCGACGATGTGGTTAAAACTACTGTCTTCTTGAAAAATATGGATGACTTCGCTACCGTAAACGCTATCTATGCTGAGTATTTTAAAGAAAATGCTCCTGCTCGCTCTTGCGTTGCTGTTAGCTCTCTTCCCAAAAATGCATTGATAGAGGTGGAGGTAATCGCTTCTAAGTGATCTGATGAGATAAAGCTAAATCTGCTTTATAGACTTTATAGATGGGAGATGCAATACCTGCATTTCCCATTTTTTACAAATGTAAAATGACTCATGGATGGGCTTCATATACTCTTTTTGTGGAATTTTATTGTACTTAATATAAAAAAACAAGCCCTACTATTGTAAGACTTGCTTTCTAGAAAACCATAAAATCTTATATTGAAAGGGGTTTCACAACCATGTTACAAAGGTATGTTTAAATTTTAATATGACAAATATATTCTTCGAAAAAATTCAAAAAAAATGCATACTATTTTATCCGTATTGATATGGTGTTATCATTTTATCACTTCTAATGTAATGATGGGCACGTATTAACGATTTCAAATATGGTGAGTTCTGTAAATTAAATCTTTAGAATCATTTCACAATTTTTACAATCGAAGTGGAGCTGAATCTTCTTTTGTGTGTTTGTCACCAAATAGAGAGGTTCATTCAATCGTTTTCCACTCTCTTTGGTGCAATATCCTAACGCATACTTGATACAGTGTTTGCACCTCATTAATTCGGCTCCTGCAGGCACTTTCTTTTCAAACGAATCGTCTATCGAACTTACTTGATGTTTTTGATAGAAGTTCTTTGCCTTTTGATTGTGCACATTTCCTCTATAGTCCAGATGTTCTTGAATATAAGCATGATGTGTGTCTCGAATCTCTCTCCGACTTCTTTGCCTGTTTTCTTCTCTTGTCCTCTCTAATTGGTCGATCAATGTTCTTCGAATCTCTGCCAGTGTAGAGGCTGGGATGAAATAGATTTTGGAAGTCTCCACCTCCACCTTTTCAATTTCAAAAGAGGTGTCACCACTTTTGCTGAGTGTCCGTTGTATGTTTGCCAATTGTTTTTCTGGTTGATTGGCTTCTTCTAATTTGTCATGCAACGTATATTGTGACCTTTGTTTGTCTTCATCAGATAGAATGAATAAAATGCCATTTGTACTCTCCTTAACAACAATTTCAGCTCTGATTTTCCTTTCTGCCGATTTCTTGGACAGAAGCGATTCAAAATGTTGATCGAAGTTTCGAAATAGTAATGTGCCAGGTTTTATGACGACACGTTCGGCAGGTGTGATACGATTCTCTTCTGCCGTATTGGCTTTAAAACCATAAAATTGACCATCGGTGTTAAGATAACAGAATCCATCTCCGTTATTCAATGTTTGTTTGGTCTCTATTGTGATGGAACGGGCATTGCATTGTGTTACCTTCCCAATCGCTTCGCCTAATGATTTTGGGGTGTCGAATGAAAATATGTTGTCGTTTCTTCCGTGCAAAAAATAGTCGGTGGAACCTCTGTGGAAACTCTTTTCAATGTTGGGAGTGAATGTGTAGGTGCATTTTCCAGAACTTGCCTGCCGATATTGGGTGTTGCCATTCAACAGATTATCTAGTTGCTGTCGGTAGTAGGCGGTGACGTTTTTAACGTAGTTGATGTCTTTCAGTCTTCCTTCTATTTTAAGGGAACTGATTCCCGCATCTATTAGTTCCTTTAGGTGATGTGACAGATTGAAGTCTTTCAAGGAGAGAAGAAACTTATCTTTGACGAGCATCTCACCTTTGCTATCAATAAGAGAGTAGGGCAGTCTGCACATTTGCGCACAAACGCCTCTGTTGGCACTTCTTCCGCATAGGCTCTGACTTAGGTAACATTGTCCGCTGTAGCTTACGCACAGAGCACCATGCACAAAACCTTCAAGACGCACGTTCGTTTGACTATGTATTTCTCTGATTTGGTCAATGGTGAGTTCTCTGGCGAGTACCACTTGTTCGAAGCCCGCCTGTTCTAGGAATTTCACCTTTTCAACGCTTCTGTTATCCATTTGAGTGCTCGCATGGAGGGCGATGGGCGGAATGCTTAGTTCTAGTATGCCTAGATCTTGTATGATAAGAGCATCAGTGCCAATGTCGTAAAGTTGGTGGATGATGCGTTCTGTCTGGTCTAATTCCTCGTCAGTAAGTATTGTGTTAAGGGCGACATACACCTTTGCATAATACTTATGAGCGTAGGTGATTAATTTTTCGATTTCGGCGATGGAGTTGGACGCATTAGCTCGTGCGCTAAACTGAGGAGCACCGATATAAACGGCATCAGCCCCATGATTGATGGCTTCGATACCGTGTTCGGCTGTTTTAGCGGGAGAAAGTAGTTCAATCGTTCTCATGGATAGAGACTACTTGATTTTGTTGATATCGTAAGGTGTACTTTGATATACGAAATAATTCAACCAATTGACAAATAGCAGGTTGGCGTGACTTCTCCAACGGACGATAGGTTTCTTTTTAGGGTCGTCATCTTCAAAGTAGTTTTTAGGAATTTCAATATCCAGACCTTTCTCTTTGTCACGTATGTATTCATCTCTAAGCGTGTTTGGAGCATATTCGGAGTGCCCCATGATATAAATTTCTCTTCCTTTTTTAGCCTGAACCATGTATACGCCGGCTTCGGGAGACTCAGAAAGAAGTTTCAGTGCTGGATTTTTAAGAATATCCTCTTTTCTAACTTCTGTATGTCTGCTATGAGGAACAAAGAACTCGTCGTCAAATCCTCTGAATATAGGGTTTTTAGGATCCAATACAGTATGTTTGAAGATTCCGAACATTTTTTTGTCCAGTTTATATTTAGGAATGTTGTAGTGATAGTATAATCCTGCCTGAGCAGCCCAGCAGATGTAGACGGTGGAATACACATGAGTCTTACTCCATTCGAAAATTTCTGTGATTTCGTTCCAATAAGAGACCTCTTCGTAGTCCATGTGTTCGAGAGGAGCTCCGGTGATAATCATGCCATCATATCGGTTTTCTTTGACAATCTCAAAATCCTTGTAGAACATTTTCATGTGTTCTATGGGTGTATTTTTAGAAGTATGACTTTTGATTTTCATAAACTCCAATTCGATTTGAAGAGGAGAGTTGGACAAAAGGCGTACTAAATCAGTTTCGGTAGTAATTTTTAGAGGCATTAGGTTGAGAATGATAATTTTTAGCGGTCTGATGTCCTGATGGGAAGCAGAGTTGCTATCTTTAACGAAGATATTCTCTTTCTCTAAAGCCTTAATAGCGGGTAAATCTATAGGTATATTTAATGGCATTTTAATCTGATTTTGAAATTTTATGCAAAGATAGCTTTTTGTTGCCTATCAACCTTGATTTTTTGTTAGAAAGTTATTTTTAAGGATGGTGTTTTTTAGTTATCTTTGCAAAAGATATGGGAAGATTGTTAGCCATCGATTTTGGTCGAAAACGGGTTGGGATTGCAGTGACAGATCCGTTGCAGATTATAGCCAACGGGTTGACTACCGTTGCGAGTGGAGATGTGTACCAATTTTTGACAGATTATCTTGCCAAGGAGACAGTAGATAAGTTTGTCGTTGGATTGCCTAAAACCATGAAAAATGAAGAGTCAGAATCGATGAAATACATCAAGCCTTTTGTGGCAGGACTGAGGAAACGATTTCCTACGATTCCGATAGAGATGTATGATGAGCGTTTTACGTCGGTGATAGCCCATCGCACGATGTTGGAGGGGGGATTGAAGAAGAAGGATCGTCAGAACAAGGCATTGGTGGATGAAGTGAGTGCGACAATTATTCTACAGTCGTATATGGAGTCGAAAAACAATTTAAAATTTCAATAATGATTTATCCAATTGTGCTTTATGGAAGTCCTGTGTTAAGACAGGAGACGAAAGAGATTGACAGTTCATATCCTGAGATAGCTAAACTGATTGCAGATATGTTTGAAACGATGTATAACGCGGATGGAGTAGGCTTGGCTGCACCACAGGTTGGTTTGCCCATTCGATTGTTTGTTGTAGATGCAGATCAGTTGTCGGAGGATTATCCGGAGTGTAAGGGCTTTAAGAAAGCATTCATCAATCCACAGATTGTGGAGGAGAGCGAGGAGTTGGAGTCGTACAACGAAGGTTGTCTTAGTTTGCCAGGCATATCAGAGGCGGTAAAGCGACCAGTGAAGATCCGAATTAAGTACTTGAATGAACAATTTGAACCTTGTGAGGATGTTTATGAGCATTTTCAAGCGAGGGTTGTTCAGCATGAATATGACCATCTACAAGGACATGTGTTCATAGATCATATATCACCTATCCGTCGACAAATGAACAAAGGAAAGTTGTCTAATATGGCGAAGGGAAAGGTTCGTTGTCATTATCGAGTAAAATTGCTTAACTAATATGGAGCTATCCGTTTTAAAAAATAGATTGGCAGAAGGGGTTTCTGAGACGTTGATTCAAGATTTTATGGAATATATATCCTTACATCCAGAATCAGACGAGGCCTATTTCTTGTTGGGAAATGCTTATCGCAGACAGGAGAATTGGGAGTTTGCGTTGAATGCCTATCAGAAGGCTATGGATTTAAATGCTGAATCCCCAGCTAGATTGGCCTATGATGCCATTCAAGAAGTTCTAGCTTTTTACAATAAGGATATGTATAACCAATAAAGTATATTGTATATTTTCGTATTTTTGTAGATGTTTAATTTAAAAGAGAGATATATGAGTATTAGTGATGAGAAAATGAAGAAGATAATTGTTGTTATCGCTAGAATTCTCTTGGGTGTAGTTTTTATATTTTCCGGATATGCAAAAGCTGTGGATCCGTTAGGCTCCAATTATAAAATACAAGATTATTTGTCAGCTATGGGTTTGGAGGGGTTTGCCTCCGTAGCATTGGTGGCTGGAATTTTATTAGCTGCTTTTGAGTTTCTGTTGGGTGTTTGCCTACTTTTGGGTGCAAATC
>JAFRNH010000035.1 GCA_017430235.1 Paludibacteraceae bacterium
ATATATCGTTGAAATTCAACATTATAATCATAGAAACGATGATAAAATAGAATGATATGATACCATGTAATATCTTAGAGGATAGATTTGTCCTGTTGTGCATAAACCTTTTGTAAAGGTATAAGTCGGGCAAAACCACCAATAAGACTAAAAAAATCAGAAAACTGGTGTATACATGCATAATCTTACTCTGTTTAACGTAATTCTAGTGCCACTACATTCTCAACATGATGCGTATGAGGGAACATGTCGACAGGTTGTATGGCAGTCACTTTGTATTTAACATCCAGCAAATTCAAGTCGCGTGCTTGAGTTGCAGGGTTACAGCTTACATATACGATTCTTTTCGGCTCTGCAGCGAGAATGGTTTCCACCACGTCGGGGTGCATTCCGTCGCGAGGAGGGTCGGTGATGATTACATCAGGTTTACCGTGCTCTTCGATGAAATCGTTTGTGAGGATGTTTTTCATATCACCCGCATAGAAAAGCGTGTTGTCAATGTGGTTGTTGATGGCATTGACTTTTGCATCTTCTATAGCTTCTGGTACATATTCTATGCCGATGACTTTCTTAGCCTGTTTTGCAACAAAGCAGGCGATAGTTCCTGTACCTGTATAGAGGTCATAAACCAATTCGTTTCCTGTCAGTTGGGCATAGTTTCTTGCCACCTTATATAGTTCGTAGGCTTGTTGACTATTTGTTTGGTAGAAGGATTTCGGACCGATTTTGAATTTTAGTCCTTCCATCTCCTCGTAGATGTAATCGCGACCTTTGTAGACGATGGTCTCTTGGTCGGTAATTGTGTCATTGCATTTGCTGTTGATGACATAAATTAAGGAGGTGATTTGTGGGAATTTTTCAATCAGATGATTGAGTAATCCCTCTCTGGCTTCCTTGTCTTCGTGAAAGAATACGACAGTCAGCATGATTTCGCCCGTACTAGCGGTACGTACGACAATGGTACGTAGAAATCCCTCCTTGTTGCGAATGTCGTAGAAGGGGAGATTGTGTGCGTGTGCATACTCTTTTATGCAGTCGCGTATTTGATCGCAAACCTCATCCTGTAAGTAGCATTTGTCAATGTCCAACACTTTGTCGAACATGCCTGGTATATGGAATCCTAATGCATCCATATTGTCGAAGGATGCACCGGAGGCTACTTGCTCGTAGGTCAGCCATTTCTTATTGGAAAAAGTGAATTCCAGTTTGTTCCTGTATCTGATAGTCTTGGCAGAACCTAATATGGGTGAGATTTCGGGTAGCTCCACCTTTCCGATACGAAGCAGATTGTTATAGACTTGATCCTGCTTTGCTTTCAGTTGGTCTTCGTAGGGAAGAATTTGCCATTTGCATCCGCCGCAGACACCATAATGAGAACAGAAAGCTTCACTTCTACGATCGGAGTATTTGTGGATTTGGGTGACACGAGCTTCCATATAGCTGTTTTTCTTACGAGTCACCTGAAGGTCAACAATATCTCCAGGTACGACAAATTGGGTGAAAATGACCATGTCATTCACCTTGGCTATAGCCTTTCCTTCATTGGCTATGCCAGTTATCTCAATGTTTTCTAAAAGTGGAAGTTCCTTGTTCCTTCTTCCCATAATCTGTTACTGAATTTATTTGTGTGCAAAAATATACAAATTTTATTGGATTTAAAGCAATAAGAAGTTTCAAAATGTAAAAAAAAAGAAAAAAGTAATAACTTTGCAAAAAAATGAAATAACAAAAAAAACAGATAAAATGAAGAAGTTTTACATTTTGTGCCTAATGGCAATGGCTTCATCGCTTGCCATGGCAAATGATTTGGTTACAACAGCCACAAAATTAGAGAAGAATAAAGTTGTAGAAGAGGCTTCAGACACTGCGAAGTGGACATTCCCAGGTTGCTCTGTGGGATTGAATCTCAACCAAATGTATTTTAATGATTATAGTTTGGAAGGAGAAGGCGCAAGTGTGGCAATGGATGCGTTTTTAAATCTGAATGCCGTTTATACAAGAAATAAGGTGATGTGGGAAAACAACCTGGCTGCAAAATATGGAATGATATATTCTAATCAATATCTTGACCCTTCTTTTAGAAAGAACTTGGATGAGTTGTTCCTCAATACAAAATATGGATATAAGGTTTCGAAAGCATGGTATGTGTCTGCCTTTGCCAATTTGGAGACTCAATTTGCAAAAGGTTTTGAATATTATGAGAAAGACTTAGAATCGGATACGGCACATTTAGTTTCTCATTTTTTCGCTCCTGCAACCATAAAGATCTCTTTAGGTATGGAGTGTATTCCGAATAAATATTTTTCTGCATTCATCTCTCCAGTAACGGCTCGTCTCACTGTGTGTAGAATTGACACGTTGGGTGGAAACTATGGGATGGAATTACTCAATGAAGAAATGAGAATATCGAAAAACGGAGATACAACATTGGTTAAACATTATGATAAGTTCAGAGCTGAGGTTGGTGCATACTTTAAATTAAAGTCTGATTTTGATATTACTAAATCTTTACATTTATTAAGTACCTTGGAGGGATTCTACTCTTATAATAAAGCGGTTCAAACATTTACGACAGCATTTGTTGACTCAATGACAAAGGTACAAAATCGTATGTATCTTGATAATGAAATGTTTGACCCAGAAGCTGTATCTTATAAAAATGAAGATTTAAAAGATGTTCATGGATGGTATTTGAAATGGAAATTAGAACTTTTGATGAAAGTCTCCAAGTATGTGAATATTTCATTTAGAACTCAGTTGAAGTATGACAATTCAGAGGCTAGACTCGTGGAAACTGATCACAAGCCTGCAGCTGATGGAAAAAGTATGCTAAGGAAGTATGAAAATGGAGGTTTGAAAATGCCAGGATTACAATTCTGGGAGTCAACTTCTATAGGTGTAGCATATACGTTTAAATAATTATGAAACTAAACGTGGATACAAAGATAAACGCTCTCAAATCGTTGGATTTGAGAGCGTTCTTATTCGACATGGATGGTGTCTTGTATGACTCGATGCCGTTTCATGCCAAAGCGTGGATATACGCATTTGCGCAAGAAGGAGTGACATTTGATGCGTACAATGTATATATGCGCGAGGGCATGACTGGCTCGTCGACGGTTCAGGAGGTTTTCAAACATCAGTTGAATAAAGAAGCAACGGAGGAAGATTGTCAGCGAATCTATAAAATTAAAGCGGATTATTTTGTCTCATTAGGAGAAGCTCCGGAAATAAAAGATGTTGATAGTGTGTTGGCTACAGTATTGAAATATCAATTAGAGCCTTTCTTGGTGACAGGTTCCGGACAGAGGACCTTGATAGACAAGTTGAACCACTCTTTTCCTAATGTTTTCAAGAAGGAGAATATGGTGACAGCCTTTGATGTGAAGAAGGGTAAACCAGATCCAGAACCTTACTTGATGGCTTTGAAAAAAGGAAATTTAAATCCTAATCAAGCTATTGTTGTTGAGAATGCACCGATGGGAGTCCGTTCGGCTAAAGCTGCGGGCATTTTTACTATTGCTGTCAATACGGGAATCTTAAAAGATGAGGAGCTTTGGGAAGAGGGTGCAGATTTGGTGTATCCATCTATGAAAGCGTTGAGAAATGAACTTGATATTATCATCAAAACTGCAAAATCGTAAAGAATCAGTATTATTTTTTATAAAGTTGTTTTGGTTTTAAGATTTTTTAAATATCTTTGCGATGTTTGTTTGGTGAAAAACAAATCGTTTGGATAAAGAGACAAATAGAATAAAAATAACATAATTTGCACGATGAAGAAGATAATTATCTCACTTTTAGTGATGTTCCTAGGCACGATAACGATTTCCGCACAGAAGGATGTGAAGGTTCGTTTTGGATTGGAAGGCGGTTTTAATATGACACAGTGGAATGGAGAAATGGTTCCTAATTACACACTTCCAACAGAAAGTCTAATTACAGAATTTAGTGATGCAGGATTCAAACCAGGTTTCCATGCAGGAGGATTGATGGACTTGGTCATCCAAGACCATTGGTCAATTCAACCAGAGGTGTTGTTTGCTATGGAAGGTTCCAAGGTGAAAATGGCTGATACTGCTGATTATAAGAAAGTTTCAGCATTATACATTAGAATTCCAATCTTGGTGTATTATAACTTCACCAATGTGGGTCCTGGACAATTATCTCCAGGTATAGGTCTCTTCTTCGCAGGAGGTGTTGGCGGTACCGTTGAGGGTGGTGGTGACACTTTCGGAACAGATGGTATCTTGGATGAGTTCGATTGGGGTGCAACTGTGAAGGTGGCATACGAAATGCAAAAAGTTGCTTCAGGTTTGTTCTTCTCTGTAGGTTTCTCTCAGGGATTGTCAACCTCAAAATCTACAGGAATCAGTGCTTCTGTAGGTTATAAGTTCAAATATGCTAAATTCCTTAAGAGAGCATACAACACAGGTGTATTGGAGTACAATCCATAATACATGAAAATGAAATTTAAGAAAGTATATATAGAGATATCGAATATATGTAATTATTCCTGTACTTTCTGCTTTAAATCTGATAGAAAAAAAAACATCATATCGCCGGAAGAATTTTCGGCGATACTTTTTTCTATAAAGCCCTATACCGATTACATCTATTTGCATGTGCTGGGGGAACCTTTGCTGCATCCTCAGTTGGATTTGCTACTCTCTATGGCAGAATCCGAAGGCTTTCATGTTAATATTACTACCAATGGCTCTTTGCTAAGCAAACAGAAGGAGATGCTGGCACACCATCATGTTCGTCAATACAACATTTCACTTCATGATGCAGAAGAGAATGTGCAACCATCAGAGTGGAGCCACTATTGGTCTGACGTGATTAATTTCGCCAATTCGTTTTCTGCTAATAGCTATTTCTCATTACGCTTGTGGAATCAGGGTTCTGAATCGTCTATGACATACAATAAGAAATGTATCGATTATCTTGAAAAGTGTTTTGACGTGAAACTTATCGACGATTTTCGAAATGTTAAATTGGCAGATCATATCTTCTTGCAACGGTCTGGCCGTTTTTCATGGCCGGGAGAGAAAGAGTTGGGCATAGAAAATAGAGTGTGCTATGCTATGCGAGATCATATTGCTATTCTGGTGGATGGAACGGTGGTTCCCTGCTGCTTAGATGCTGATGCTTCTATGGCATTAGGAAATGTGCATACACAATCGTTGGAGGAGATTCTGAATGGAGAACGTGCGCAAAACATAAGGAATGGATTTCTGTCCAATAGAGTGGTAGAACCGATTTGCCGTGATTGCGGTTTTGTCCTTCCTTGAAAATTTAGTTTTTTTAATGGTTGCGACAATAGTTGTCGAGGCTCTGTTTTGTTGACATTGATTTCTTTTGTACTTTTGCCGTGTGAAAAATTTAGGTGAGTTCTATCAATTCGCCGGTTTAATAAAATTAGTAAAATGTGGGTTGGTAAATATATAGCCCACCTTAAATTTAAATTAGAGATTAAAAATGAAAAAAGTTTTATTGGCAATTACCTCTGCACTATTTTTTTTGAATGCGAGTGCTTCTAATGTTGACAAAATTCAATTTGCAAATGCTGGAGATGTTTCTGTAGGAATCATGCTTGGCGTTCCTCCTCATCACAGTGCAAATATGCCATTTGTTTCACTTGATGGAATGATTGGAATAAAAGATGGATTTATTAATACAAAAACATTCGGACAGAATGGAGCTATTGACCTTGGTGCATTTATAGGCTTTTGCCATTATGGAGAATCTTTCGAAGATTGGAAATGGGCGAGTTGGGAAATGCCTATCCTTTTCCGTGGTGGATTTCACTGGGAGTTTGTGAAGAATTTAGATACGTATGCAGGTCTTCAATGTGGTGTGGCAATTTGTCATGCCATGGAAAAGGATCGAATTACAGATGATAGATATTATAATACCGGTTTCGCTGATGGTATCTTCGGTATGTACTTGGGTGCAAAATGGATGTTTACCAATGCATTTGGTGTGAAGTTGGAATTTTCGAGCGATTGGATGTTTAGATATCATGATCCTGTTCTCGATCATCATAATGAATATATCTATGCCGGACGTCGTTTCCATTATGGTGGAGTTAATGTCCCTCCTGTATCTGCAGGCGTAACATTTAATTTCTAATAGAAGAAAACATAAAAGGATTTTTGTCCGATGAATGACAGGAATCCTTTTTTCTCTTTGGCATGATTTTCGCTGTTGTGTAAATAAGGTGTGATTAGAAAACTAATAGAAAACTAAATAAATGAAAAGGATTTTTTTGTTAATGGCATCCATTTTTATGTTGATGTCTAATTCAATGGCTGAAAAAGTAAGCCAGATTGAATTTGCCAACAAGGGTAAATTCGCGTTAGGTGTTATGATTGGTGTTCCTGGTATCAGGTCGACGCACGAAAACAGAGCCAACATGCCTTCAGTTATGTTGGATTGCAATTGGGGCGTGGCTGACGGTTTTATCAACACGAAAACATTCGGAAAGAATGGTGCGATTGATATGGGTTTCTTGTATTCGTTCTGCCACTATCGTAAATGGGATGAAAAACACTTTGGATATTTGCAAAACACGATATTGTTCCGTTCTGCATTTCACTTCGAATTTGTAAGAAGATTGGATGTCTTCGCAGGTTTGACGAGTGGTGTTAATATCTATACACCTGCTGGTCGTTGGTGGTCTGACGAACAAAGAGACAACTGGGATCACGCTAAGTATGCAGGAGGTATGTTTACAGGTGCTAAATGGTATTTTACTGATGTGTTTGGAATCAAAACAGAGTTCCAATTTGACTGGGGTTCTCCAGGATATGGAAATCTGCCAACTGCCGCAATTGGTGTTACATTTAATTTCAAATAAAAAATTGGAGAGCGAATGATTTTCATTCGCTCTTTTTGTTTACTTTTGTGGACTGTACAACGAACTATAACACGACGAGATATGAAATTACGCAACATACTATTAATTCTCTTATTGTTATCATTCTCTGCAGGACAGATTTGTGCACAGACGAAGGCGCCAGCTAAAAACACTACTACATCGAAATATAGTGCGTATGGTAAAAAATCGGTGACTAAGCCTGCTTCAAAGAATACGTCAAAGACTCCTGCGAAAAACTCTACGACAACATCTTCGAAACAGGGTGGACAGTCTACTCAAAAAACAGCAGATCAGCAAAAATTTGAACTGTTGGGAAAACGTTATAGAGGAAATGCAGACATGGGATTTTCCTATGGATTAAGTGATGGAAAAGGATATAATCGATTCGGATTTTCTTCCACTCATGGTTATCAGGTGGTTCCTATTTATCTGTTTGTCGGTGGTGGTGTGGCTGTTGATTTTTATTTCGATGGTAAGGGAGTGGCTGTGCCTCTTTATTTTGACCTTCGTTCAAATTTCGGCAAAAAAGGTATTCCATTTATAGATCTTCGTGCGGGTGGTTCTCCAATTGATATAAAGGGACTTTATATGTCACCTTCTTTAGGTGTCAGAATTCCAATCGGAGAGACTCGTCATGGTGTCTCTATCATGGCAGGTTACACCTATCAGACAGGTAAGTCTGAGTGCTACTATTATCGATCTCATTCTGTTGAGGTGGAGAAGAATAAGTTGACAAGCCTCCATTTTAAAATTGGCTTTGAATGGTAATATATCTTTTGTGGTATGAAATATGATTTAGTTACGATATTAGGACCTACTGCGTGTGGAAAAACTTCGTTTGCCGCTCAACTGGCGTATCAGTTGAATGCAGAAATCATCAGTGCCGATTCTCGTCAGATATACCGTAAGATGGATATTGGAACTGGTAAGGATTTGGCAGACTATGACGTGAATGGCAAACATATTCCATATCATTTGATTGATATTGCAGAACCAGGTTACAAATACAATTTGTTTGAATATCAGCGAGATTTCCTCGCTGTTTATGAAGATATGCGTCGTCGCAATGTTTTCCCTATCTTGTGCGGTGGAACAGGACTCTATTTGGAGTCTGTTTTAAAGGGTTATAAGATGATGCCCGTTCCCCAAAACGATGAATTGCGTTCTCGCTTGGAGGGTAAGTCGTTGGAAGAGTTGACACAGCTGCTTGCCACCTACAAGACTTTGCATAATACAACGGATGTTGACACGGCTAAGCGTGCTATTCGTGCGATTGAGATACAGGAATATTATAAAGAACATCCTCAGGAGTTTGTGGAGTTTCCCTCCATCAACACCCTTATCATTGGATTGAATATTGACCGTGAGTTGCGTCGAGCTAGGATCTCTAAGAGGTTGCAAGATCGATTGCAAGAGGGAATGGTGGAGGAGGTCCGTCGGATACTTGAATCTGGCGTCACTTCCGAAGATATGATTTATTATGGATTAGAATATAAATATATAACAAATTACATCATTGGAAACCTCACGTATGAACAGATGGTCTCTGAATTGGAGATTGCTATTCATCAGTTTGCCAAGCGACAGATGACATGGTTCAGAGGAATGGAACGTAGAGGTTTTACTATTCATTGGATTGATTCTCAATTGCCTATGAATGAGAAGGTGGATAGAGTGATGGATATGTTGCAATAAGAGATAAAAATGAAACAACTGAATTTAATTCGTATATGCCACTTTTTAAAGTGGAGTGCGCTCTCCGTACTTGTTTCATGCGTTTCGTCATGTACAAATCAGGAGAATGTAGAACATGGACAACAAGACTCGCTGAAGGTGGATTCTGTAGAGGCGGTAAAACCTATACCACGGGATTCGTTTTTGGGTGTAGACGTGCATGATTTGGATGTGTTGCAAGGAGAGTTCCCCAACAATCAGATTTTGGGAAAGTTTCTGTTGCAGTATGGCTTGACCTCTCAACAGATTCATCTTTTGTCGGAAAAATCCAAACCGATATTTGATGTTCGAAAAATCAGAGGAGGCAATACTTATCATATCATACAGACGAGAGATTCCGTTCCAGTGACGAAAAATTTCATCTATGAGGTGAATCCAACAGAGTATATTATTTATACGATAGAAGGTGATTCTGTTGCAGTGCGAAGACTTCAGAAGACGATGATTTATCGAGAACGAATTGTGTCGGGGGAGATTGAGACTTCGTTGTGGAATTCAGTTGTCGGACAAGGCGTTCCGTTTGATTTGGCACTGCAAATGTCTAATATCTATGCATGGAACATTGATTTCTTTGGCTTGCAGAAAGGAGATAAGTATCGGGTGCAATATGTGGAGGTGTTGTGTGATGATTCTTCATTTGTGCGTATAGATACGATTAAAACTGCATGTTTCACCCATTGTGGAACAGAATTTTGGGCAATACCATTTTGTCAAGGAGGAAGAACCGATTATTATGATGCAGAGGGAAATAGCTTACGAAAGGCTTTCTTAAAAGCGCCATTGAGCTATTCTCGTATCAGTTCCTATTTTACACACAAACGTTTTCATCCAGTGTTGAAGTATTACAGACCACATCATGGAGTGGACTATGCAGCACCTAAAGGTACGCCTGTCTCGACGATTGGTGACGGTAGAGTTACTTATAAAGGATGGACGAAAGGAGGAGGAAACACCGTGAAAATTCAGCATAACAGTATGTATACAACATCGTATATGCATCTGTCCAAGTTTGGTAAGATATCGGTGGGTAGTATGGTGAGACAAGGAGAGGTGATTGGTTATGTTGGTAGTACGGGTGTTTCGACAGGTCCGCATTTGGATTTCCGTGTCTATCAAAATGGAACACCAGTTAATCCATTGACGATCAAGTCACCTCCAGTGGAGCCTGTCGCCGATTCAAATAGAGTGGCATTCTTTGCAATACGAGATTCTTTGCAAAAGATTCTAAAATAATCAAAAAATATGGTTGTTGATTCTAAATAAAGTTGTATATTTGCACTCGTATTAAATGTGGATAGATTTGACTGCTTGCAACCACACGAAAAAAATGCTAAAACGAATCCTTGTGATTTTTATGTGGCTTGTTTGTGTTCGGTCTGTCTAATTTTAGGTGGATTCCACCAGTTTGTTGTTTTGATAATATAAAAAATAGATATTATGAGTTATTATTTTTCATCAGAGTCAGTTTCAGAGGGACATCCAGATAAGGTGGCAGACCAAATATCGGATTCCATATTGGATAATATTTTAGCACAAGATGCCAATGCAAAGGTGGCTTGTGAGACGTTAGTGACAACAGGTCAGGTGATTATTGCAGGAGAGATAAAGACATCCGCATTGGTTAATGAACAAGATATTGTTCGTGAGGTAATCAAGAAGATCGGTTACACGAAGAGCGATTATAAATTTGACAGTGAGTCGTGTGGTATTTTGAATGCATTGCATGGACAATCGCCTGATATAAACAGAGGTGTGGAGCGAGAAGATCCGTATAACCAAGGAGCTGGAGATCAGGGTATGATGTTTGGGTATGCTTGCAATGAGACGGAGAGTATGATGCCAATCTCGTTGGATATGTCTCACGTTTTGTTGATTGAATTGGCTGCTATTCGTAAAGAAGGAAAGGAGATGACCTATCTTCGTCCCGATTCAAAATCGCAGGTTACCATTGAATATGGAGACGACAATAAACCTAGACGTGTGGACACTATCGTAATTTCCACTCAGCATGATGAATTCATCGTGAATCCAGCTAATCAACTGAAGGCAGATGAGGAGATGGTGGAGCAGATTCGTGCGGATGTGCAGAATGTTTTGTTGCCACGTGTCTTGGCAAAACATCCTCAATATAAGAGTCTGTTTAAGGGCGATTATAAGTTATTGGTTAATCCAACTGGAAAGTTTGTAATTGGTGGACCATGTGGAGATACAGGATTGACGGGACGTAAGATTATTGTTGATACATACGGAGGTAAAGGTGCACATGGAGGAGGTGCTTTCTCAGGTAAGGATCCTTCAAAGGTGGATCGTTCTGCCGCATACGCAGCACGTCATTTGGCGAAGAATATTGTTGCCGCAGGATTGGCAGACGAGGTGTTGGTGCAGGTAGCATACGCCATAGGTGTGGCAGAACCGATGAACCTGTTTATCAATACATACGGAACATCCAAGTTGAAAATCTCTGATGGCGAGATGGCAAAAAAGATATCGGAGAGTAAGATCTTCGATATGCGTCCGAAAGCTATCGAAGACCGTCTAAAATTGCGTAATCCAATTTATGCAGAGACTGCGGCTTATGGTCACATGGGACGTAAACCTAAAGTGGTGACTAAAACCTTCTTCGATCGTTATGGCAAATCGTTCTCTCGTGAGGTGGAACTATTCACTTGGGAGAAAACAGATTGTGTGGATGCGTTAAAAAATTTGTTTAACGCTTAATTGTGACCCACTCATCTTTTGTCTTTTCGTCTATTATTTTATATCTTTGTCGGTATAAAAAAGAATGCTTATGATTCGCAGATTTTTTACAATATTTGTTTTGTCATCACTGGGTTTGTTTGTGATGGCACAGACTACTAAAGTAGTGAAATCAACTAACGAAGAGGATATATTCGAATCTTTGTCAAAGAAAACAGAAGGACAAGGAACTGTCGTTATTCGTCAAGATGCGAAAATGCGAGTGTTGATGGATAAGAAGATTTCAGAGACTGAGGATAAACAGTATATCACCTACCTTGGCTATCGAGTGCAGGTGTATATGGGTAATAATCAGAAGAAATCAAAAAGCGATGCTCAGGAAAGAGAAAAGAAAATAAAAGAGAAATATCCGGAATTATCATCCTACCTATCATTCGTCTCTCCATTTTGGCGTTTGAGGGTAGGCGATTTCCGAACTCATACAGAGGCATTGGTGTTTTCGAAACAACTATTGGCAGATTTCCCAGAGATGAGTGGCGACATTTATATTGTACGCGATGAAGAGACAAGAGATCTCTCATTGGAAGTGGCCAAATAGATGGAGTGTGATAATATCTGATTAATGATAAATTATCCACAAAGAATCACCTTAAATAGTTCACGAAGATGAATGATGATTTAGATTTAAAACCTTGGGATATAGCCAAGTATCCAAGTAAGGAGATTACAGCGAAGGTGGCTCCTCAGATAGCTTCCATCCTAGGTCTTTTGGGCGAGGATGTAAACAGAGAAGGTTTGTTGAAAACGCCTGAACGTGTGGCTAAAGCTATGCAATATATGACGTATGGATACAAGATAAATCCAGCTGATGTGTTGCGATCTGCCGTTTTTGAAGAGGATTATCGTCAAATGGTTCTCGTGAAAAATATCGATTTCTTCTCACTTTGTGAACATCACATGTTGCCTTTCTTTGGAAAAGCTCATGTCGCATATATTCCAAATGGAAAAATAACTGGTTTGAGCAAGATCGCACGTGTCGTGGAACTCTTCTCTCGCCGTTTGCAAATTCAGGAACGTCTGACAACACAAATCAAAGATTGCATTCAAGAGACGTTGGAGCCTCTCGGTGTTATGGTGGTGATAGAAGCTCAACACATGTGTATGCAGATGAGAGGTATTGAAAAAATGCATTCGGTTACGACTACATCCGATTTTACAGGAATCTTCAATACACAAAAGACAAGAGAGGAGTTCGTTAATCTAATCAAAGAATAGAGAATTCTGCTAATTATTATTTAGACGGTGAGTTTATTGAACTCACCTTTATTTTTCATATAGTTGTTTCATCTCGTTGATTTTGTCACGACATGCCTGTCGGCCCATGTCGTACACTAATTCTATCTTCTTTTTCTTTTGCTCAATTCTGCCAATTGGTAATTCTTCTTCTGGATAGATGAGTAGGGTGTTGCCAAGTTGTTCTTGCTCGGAGATGTAGTCAAGTTCTTCGTTGTACATGATATGTCTGTTGACCATACATTCGGCAATCTTGGGTGTTTTCCTTAATAGAAACTTGATGAGGGGTATAATGCTTGGCTGTTGTTTCTTAAATCCTTTGGGTTGTGTTAAGATGACAATGTTGCGGTCGTAGCCCAATTCTTGAAAGTAGCGTAGAGGTATGGAGTCTGTCATTCCCCCGTCTAAATAACGGTTGCCATCAATCTCTACAGGTACGGAGACGATTGGTAGGGATGCAGATGCCCTAATCCATTCAATCTCGTTGTTGTCCAATGAATCGATTCGTTTGTAATAAGCTTTTCCCGTATCAACATCGGAACAGACTACATGAAACTCCATAGGGTCTTCGGCAAATGTCTTGGTGTCGAAAACCTCTAGTTCGTCGGGTAATTTATGGTAACTGAAAGGCACGTTAACCCAATTGTGCGTGGTGATTAGTGAGATAAGTCCCATATAGCGAGGGTCGTTTCTGAATCGCACATTGTAGCGAAGAACGCGACCTTGCTGATGTGATTTGTAGTTACACCCAAATGTGGCACCTGCAGAGACTCCAATGATGCCGTCGGGACGAATGCCTTGTTCCATCATTTCGTCCATGACACCGGCAGAAAACATGCCACGCATTCCGCCACCTTCTAATACTAATCCTTTCTTCATGTTGTCTTGTATTCAGATTCCTCAGATCTGGTTTTTTGTATGAAATAGCAGATTGTGATGATTAAGATGAGACTTGCAATTGCTAATATAATATCACGACTGCCAAACGATTCGATGAATGTCTCTTCCTCTGTAGGATATAAATACTTGGATGTTATGATTAGAGCATTGTTCATGAAATGACATGCCATGGAGACGAATAAGCTACCACTCCATGCCACAAAATAACCAAACAACACACCCATAAACATACGAGGGAAGAATCCATAAAACTGTAGGTGAATGGCACTGAATAAAATACCGGTGCACCAAATGGCAATGTGTACATTTTTTGTTCGATGATATAGTGCTTTTTGAATCAATCCTCTAAACAAAAGTTCCTCACCAACAGCAGGAACGAGAGCAATGACTAGCAGATTGAAAAGGTACATGGGAAAACTTTGTTTCTCCAGAAAAGAGTTGGCTATGTCGCTTTGCTGTTTTTCCAATTCTTTTATCCAATTCTCGATGGTATTCATCCAGTCGGGTAGTGTGAGGTTTTCATTCAATATGGTGGTGAAATTGATGAAAGGAATGGCAACGACGATGCAAATAACCGACATTATAAAAAAGTATCCGTTGGTCTTTTTTATGGATAGATAATCAAGAGGTTTCGGACTGATGAGATAGCTTATTGCAAGAGCAGAAATAACAAATCCGCCTAAGGCTGCCATGAGTTGGAAAATCTCCATGCCTATAACCTTGTCGGAAGTGAACTTCATTAATCGCATTCCCAAATTGGAAAAGATAAAGGAAGACAAAAAGAAGACACTAATCGCAATTGTGAATTTTACCGTTCTACTACTTTGGGCAAACATGCCTTTATATGTCAAATGATTCATCATCTCTGTTTTTAATATTGTTGTTTTTAATTGCCGTATCAATGGCTTTCAGTGCCAATGAACTTTCAAATCCGCGACTTAAAGCAAATCTATATAATTTTCCCTTGAGGTCGTAGAGAGATTTGTATTTTATGCTTTTAATTTTATTGTTTAATAAAGATTGCAATTGGTCGGAATAGTTTTCTTCGTCAATCTCCTCCAATGCGGATTCAATATAAGCTTGAGGAATCTGTTTTGCTTGAAGCGCATGAGCAATCTTCGTCCTTCCCCAATGAGAAAGTTGGTGCTTGTCTTTGGTGAAGTATCGAGCATATCTCTTTTCGTCGATGTATTTCTCTTTTAATAGATACTGGATGACCTTTTCTGCATCGTTCTTTTCAGTGCCCCATTTGGCTAGTTTCTCTTTGCATGACATAATGCATTGCTCGGAACGAGAACATAGGTTTGCCAGTTTGCTAAGTGCTTCGTTATATGTTATCTCTTTTGACATTTAATCATTCTGTTTTTATCGTTGATGTCTTTCTTTATAGTTACATCCGTATAGTTATACGCATACAATAGGTTTTTAGTCTCCTGTGCCAATAAAGAATTAATTTCAAAATAGAGGAATCCGTTTTTTGAAAGGTGGGTTTGTCCAAATTCTGCTATTTTCCTATAGAACAGTAGGGGATCGTTGTCGTCGACAAACAAAGCCAACCAAGGTTCATGCTGCAACACGTTTGTATGCATATCCATCTTCTCTTTTTCCATGATGTAGGGTGGGTTGCTGACGATGATGTCGTAAGACGGATAGTTGTTGGCTGGTTGTAGGATATTGTCATTGAAGAATCTTATAGAGACTTCGTTTTGAATGGCGTTTTCATTTGCGATGGAGAGTGCTTTGGACGAGACATCCATAGCAGCCACCTCTGCTGTTGGCATTTTTTTCTTTATACTGATGGCAATGCAGCCGCTTCCTGTGCCGATGTCCAATAGACTCAAATTCTCCTTCTCTTTGTTGTCTGTATAGATCCAATCGACCAGTTCTTCTGTTTCTGGTCTGGGAATTAAGACATCAGACGAGACTTTGAAGTTGTAGTTGCAGAAAGAACAAACTCCTAAAATGTACTGTAACGGTTCCCCTGTTTTTAGACGGTCGACGATTTGATGAAATTCGTTCAATTTGTTTGAGTCCATCAGACGATCTCCCTCAACAAGCAAGGTGGTCTTGTTGCATTGAAGAATGGTTTGAAGGATTTCATAATACAGAGCTTTGGTCTCCGATTCGTCATAGAGGGAGCCCATTTCCTTTATAAATTCATGAACAGAGGGTATCATGGAGATTAGTTTCTTAATTGTTCAATTGTTTCAGGGTCTTCAGTACGAACTTGACGTTGATATTCTGCGTTCACTTTTTTCAACACATATCGTTTGTAATAGGATAGGAGAAGGGTTGTGATAGGCAGTGCGATGATGAGTCCGACTAAACCGAAAAGCATTCCGAAAATGGAAAGAGAAAGTAGTATGACAGCGGCATTTAGACCCATCTGTTTTTCCATGATTTTAGGGACCAAAAAAGCATCCTGTATGATTTGAACTACGGCAAACACTATGGCTAAACCAACGAGTCCGTAGATGGGAGAATTGCCTGTTTCAATAGAGTGGACAAGCATAAGAAGTATGCAAGGTGGTATGCCAGCGATTTGCAGGTAGGGAACTAGATTTAGCAATCCTACTAATATACCCATTAAGATACCAAGAGGCATGCCAATGATGGAGAATCCAATGCTAAATAAGATACCAACTATGAGGGCAACAAGGAACTGACCTCTATAGTAGTTGTTCATGCCTTGTTCCAGGTCTTTCATAAGGGTGGATACGAAGTTTTGATAACGGTTAGGAACAAGTCCTATGAAATGTTTTGTGATAGTATTATAGTCTTTAAGAATAAAGAATAGATAAAGAAGTGTGACGAAAGCGGAAAAGAGACCAATGATGATGTTTAGGGAACTGCTGACAACTTTTCCGAAATGAGGGAAAATGGCGCTTATGGTTTCATGAAATCCGTTTTGACTTAGCAGTTCTGGAATGTCATACGAGTTGAAGAAGTTTTGTAAGACCAGTTGCCAGTTTTCATTAGATTCGATTTTACCCTTTGCAAAGTTGAAAAGGAAGTCTTTGAGAATATTGAATTCGTCGATGAGTATAGGTATGAGAAAATAGAAAAGCGTGATGATTGTGCTAGTAATAAAGAAAATTAGCAATATTACGACGATTGATCGGTTTTTTATTCTGAATTTTCGTTGGATATGAATGACGATGGGGTGTAGCAAGTAGGCGAAGAGCCAAGCCACAAAGAAAGGAAGCAATATTGGGGATAAATATCTGAATAATAGTATGATTGATATGGCAATAAAGGAGACAATGAATAATCGTACCGTACTGTCGAGTGTAAAAGGCTTTGAAAAAAAGTGTCCCATACTAAAATTAATAAGGATTTGATTGTTAATAAATCGAATTTTGTATATCTTTACAAAGATAAAATTTTATTAGCAATATTGTGTTAAATGGATAATAAAGACTTTGTAAATCTTTTGCTTAAAGAGATCAGAGAAATGTCACTTTTATGTGAATCTCTTTCTGAGATTGATGAAATACCGAGTTCGTTGTTAAGCTTGTCCAAGGAAAAGGCGGATTCAATGTCTTCAATATTAGGCACTTTGATAGAGAAGACGGGTAAGAGTCGAAAGGCAGAAGTTCAACCGCAAGAGGCGAGAAAAGAGGAAGAGAGAGTAGAGAAGAAGGCGGAGAGTCCTAAATCACATGAAACGAAAGAGGAACCATTAGAAAAAAAAGCACAAGTTTTAGATGATTTTTCGAAGGGAAAAGAGGATAAAACCGAAATTAATTCTAATTTTGGCACAATTGTTGTAGATGAAAAAAAAGAGGAAAGGACCGAGCCAAAGGCGGTAAAGAGTGATGAGAAGGAAAAGACGGAGGTTGTTGCTTCGGAAAAACAAATCTCATCGGTTCGGATTCCCAAGAAGAAACTTTCAGCGGAAAGTCGTTTCGTGAAATCTTTGAAGTTGTGTTTAGGAGATAAATTTCGATATAAGAAGGAGTTGTTCAATGATGATATGGAGTTGTTGAATGTAACCATGTCAGAGTTGGATAAGTTAACTTCTTTAGAAGAAGCGTTTGCGTATGTAGAACGCTTCGGTTGGAATGAAGAGAATCCTGCAGTAGAAGATTTCTTTGATTTATTGCAAAGTCGTTTTTCATGAAAGAGTGTGCTTACGGTAAGTTGTATTTAGTGCCAACCCCTGTTGGTAATTTAGAAGATATGACGTTTCGTGCCATACGGATTCTAAAGGAGGTCGATGTTATATTAGCAGAAGACACAAGGACTTCGTCCGTATTGTTGAAACATTATCAAATAGAAAACAAACTAATTTCGCACCATAAGTTTAATGAACATAAGACAGTCGGCAGTGTTGTTGATCGAATTAAATGTGGTGAAAATATAGCACTTATATCTGATGCGGGTACGCCAGCCATTTCAGACCCTGGTTTTTTATTGTCGCGTGCATGCGTTGAGGCGGGTATTGAAGTGGAATGTTTGCCAGGTGCAACGGCTTTTGTTCCAGCATTAGTGGATTCAGGATTGCCGAATGATCGCTTCTGCTTTGAAGGATTCTTACCACAAAAGAAAGGGCGACAAACACGATTAAACGAATTGGAAAAAGAAGAAAGAACCGTTATTATTTATGAGTCTCCTTTTCGATTGGTGAAAACATTGGGACAACTCATTGAGGTGATGGGGGACAGCAGAAGAGTCTCGGTCACTCGTGAAATCTCAAAGATCCATGAAGAGACCGTCAGAGGTACATTATTGGAAGTGAAAACGCACTTCGAGCAACATGAACCGAAAGGTGAAATCGTAATGGTGCTGGAAGGTAAAGAAAAAAAGAGCAAGAAAAACAAATATGAAGAAGTGGATGATGATGCGTGTTGAATGTAAATGTTTGATTGCTTATATGAATTAGAAAAAAACTTAAATTAATAATTTAAATCCATTAAAAAGATGAAGAAAGTTTTATTTTTAGGTGCATGTGTTGCCCTTGCGATGTCTTCTTGTAATCAAAAGGAGATCGAGTATTTGAATTTCCAAAAAGATTCTATTCAAAAAGAAAAGAAATTGGTTGAAGATGAGATGAACAACTACTTGTCTATGATTCAAGAAGTTCAATCTAACTTCAGCACACTTAAGAGCGCAGAGTTGAATCTTATCGAAGAAACAGCTGGAGCAGAAGGTGTTAATTCAGATACTAAGTCTAAACTTCAACAAGATTTTAGAACTGTAACTGATGCTATCCGTTCTCAACGTGAGAAGATCGCTTCTTTGGATTCTGCTTTGACTAAGGCTAAAGGTAATGCTGCTTACTTCAGCGGTCTTGTTAAAGGTTTGAAGAAACAATTGGCTGCTAGCGAGGAAAACTTGAAACAAATGCAAGTTAAATTGCAAGAGAAAGATGTTAAGATCGCAAGCTTGGATAGCGCTGTAGCTACATTGAACTCAGTTCGTGATTCAATTCAACAAGTAAACGAGCAACAATTGGCATCTATTCAAGCTCAAGATGCTGAGTTGAACACAGCTTACTATTTCATCGCTGATAAGTCAACTATCAAAGCAAAAGGTTTGAAGGCTAAATTGTTAAGCTCTGCTAACATCAACACTAGCTACTTCACTAAAATCGATATCCGTGAGGTAACTGAAATCGACCTTGGTTCTCCTAAGGCTTTGGTGTTAACTTCTCACCCTCTTAACTCTTACAAGATTGATAAGAAATCTGATAAAGATAAAAACTTGGTGTTGAAGATTACTAACTACAACGCTTTCTGGTCAAATACTCACAAATTGATCGTACAAGTTAAGTAATATACATTGATTGCAATGTATAAGTAAAAGCCCGACGTTTGTCGGGCTTTTCTTTTATCTCTGCTTTCAATGATTTTGCTTATTTCGTTTGCTCCTTAGTGATGTGTAATGCTGTTATTTATTATGTGTTATGTGAAAACGGACGCGGCTCGCCACGTCCCTACGAGGACAAAATTCAATGAGATGAATCCTCAGAACCTGTCTATCGAAGTTTTATCTGCTTTCTTGTTGCTCCTTATCTTTCAATGCAAATAATCGTTCTGCTTCTTGCAAACTGTCTAATTTACCTACATCAATCATCTGTAAATTGTTGTCCAACAAACTACCGATTTTTAATGAGGCGGCATTTTCTATGTAAAAATCCATAATGGGGAATTTTTGTGGATAATCTTCCATGTAACGGAATATCTCTGGAGACATTATATGAATGCCTGAAAATGCATGTTTGATATAGAGAGAAGGAGAGAAATCTCGGATAGGAGACTTTACCTCTCCGGTTTTGACGTTCATCCAACCTTGTAATCTCTGTTCTTCATTGAAAAGTAGATAACGTGAGGTCTCCCGATCTTTTACCAATAATGTGGCTATGTTATCGGATGCAATATGTTTTTCGTACAATGCCTTTAGATTGGCATTGGATAGTATGTCTACATTGTGTATGAGAAAGGGTTTCCCATCATTGAAAAAACTAGCGGCTTTTTTTATTCCACCGCCGGTGTCGAGCAACATCTCTCGCTCATCGGATATTTCGATGTGCAAACCGAAGTTGTGGTGTTCTGCTAAGAAATCGATGATCTTCTGCGCATGGTGGTGAACATTGATGATTAGTTCGTCAAAACCTTCGTTGGATAGTTTCTCGATAACATGCTCCAACAATGTTTTCCCTGCAACAGGAACCAGTGCTTTGGGAATGCTGTCTGTGATGGGTTTGAGTCTTGTTCCCAAACCCGCTGCGAAAATCATTGCTTTCATTTGCTTTTCTTTTGTAGCTCTACCTTCTCTTCTGCTTTGGGTTGAAGAATCGAGTTGTAACGTTCCTTATCTTTTAATATTTTGATAGCCTCTTCTTTCATCATATCGTATTTCAACGATTCTGTTATGTAACCTTTCTGATAGTACAACTGTTTCATGATTTCGAGGCTGATGAGTCTGCGTATCTCTTTTTCAAAGAGATTCAGGTCTTGGTCTAAGTTGTGCGAAAGTTTCTTCTCAAG
>JAFRNH010000007.1 GCA_017430235.1 Paludibacteraceae bacterium
AATATTTTATTTAATTAATTAATATTTTTTCAATTTACATGAGCCGATGACGGGACTTGAACCCGTGACCTCTTCCTTACCAAGGAAGTGCTCTACCGCTGAGCTACATTGGCAATAGAGCGGAAAACGGGGTTCGAACCCGCGACCCTCAGCTTGGAAGGCTGATGCTCTACCAACTGAGCTACTTCCGCATGATAGAGTGGGTAGTGATGGATTCGAACCACCGAAGGCAAGAGCCAGCAGATTTACAGTCTGCCCCATTTGGCCACTCTGGTAACTACCCAACTTTTAAAATCAAAGATCTTCTCTTCTTTTGAGCCTCTTGTCGGATTCGAACCAACGACCCCGAGATTACAAATCACGTGCTCTGGCCAACTGAGCTAAAGAGGCGTTTTAAAAGCCGCTCCGAAAATGCTTTTTCGAAACGGCTTGCAAATGTAGACATTATTTTTCTAACCTACAAATATTTTCCATTATTTTTTTAAGTCATTCGCTTTTTCTTTTGCCTTTTTAATGGAACGTATCATCGCATCCATCGCATTGTCAAATGCCTCCTCAAATGAATCTGCAATCTTGGTTACCACCAACTCATTATTCGGCATCAACACTTTCAACATCACCTCCTTATTATCTGATACCTCTGGTTTAACTACTTGCAACGTCACTATCGCACTTGTAATCTTATCAGAATATTGTTCCAACTTTGTAATCTTTTTTTGAATAAACTCCTCCAAACTTGCTTTTGCATCAAAATGAATAGCCTTAACTGTTACATTCATAATCTTTCCCTCCATAATTTTTACGCTCGAGGATGAGCTTGTTTATAAATTTTTTGTAATTGTTCGAAGGTCGTATGCGTATACACCTCCGTCGCCGCCAAATTCGCATGTCCCAACAACTCCTTCACTGCATTTATCTCCGCTCCGTTATTCAACATCGCTGTCGCAAATGTGTGTCGTAATACATGCGGGCTCTTCTTCTTTTGCGAACTGACTTTCTCTAAGTACTTACGGACAATCCGATAAACCAACACGGGATACATCGCACCTCCATCGTCCTTCTGGAAAAAATATCCGTTACGAACCCCCGTCGTCGCTTCCCGTAGCTGCAAATAGGCTTCCATCGACTGTAATAAACGGTCTCCAAAAGGTATTATCCTTTGTTTGTTTCCTTTTCCCGTCACCTTTACCGTCTTGTTTCCTTTATCTACATCCACATCCTTCATGCCAATCAACTCCGACAACCGAATTCCTAATGTATAGAACGTCTCTATCACCAACTTATCCCTCACTCCTTCGTAATCTTCTTCAAATACATCCGCCATCTCATCCAACAGCTGATGCATTTCCGTTTCTCTCACAAAGGTCGGCAACCGCTTCTCCCGCTTCGGAATAACTACCTGCCGCATGGGATCCTTCTCCACGTAACTGCTCTTCCTTAAATACTTGTAAAAAGACTTCAACGCCGAGATCTTTCGCCCGACACTGCTCGCCTTCTCCTTCTGCTTCATCAGAAAAACAATCCATTCTCGTACATCCTTCGTTTCAATCTTCACCGGGTCAAACTCTTTTGTACCCTTCTTCTCTACAAAATCCTTAAACTGTAACAAATCAGTCTTGTACGATTCATAAGTATGCTCCGAATAACACTTCTCATACTTAATATATTGTAGAAACTTATCAATCAACATATTTATCAATTGCTATAAGCACACTACGAATATAGAACTTTTAGAACATAAAACAAAAAATTTCACATGTTTTTTTTCAAAAAAAAAAGAAAAAGCGCAGAATTTTTCTTTCCTGCGCTTCTCTATAACTATATCTCAATCTTATTCCTCAGTTCTCTTCAATTGCTGAACATAAATAGCATGAATCTTTTGCTGACGTTTTACAACTGAAGGCTTTTCAAACTGTTGTCTATTTCTCAACTCTTTGATAACACCTGTTTTCTCAAATTTTCTCTTAAATTTCTTCAAGGCTTTTTCAATATTCTCGCCTTCTTTTACTGGAACTACGATCATAATTTGTTTTTAATGTTTTATTTTTTGTTTTTAATTTGCATTACTTCATTCTCGCTTTTACTTCTTATCTTTCTTTTTCGCAAAAGCGAGCGCAAAAATAATGATTGTTTTTGAAATACCCAAAATTTAATTGCGTGTTTTTGTTTATTTTTTTTCTAACAATCAAGCTGATAATCCTATTTCACGCACTTCTCATCACATTTCCCCCTCCCAATTTTTCAACAAAGATGAGTCATATAAAATCACCTATAATTAATATTAGCATAAAACAATATTTTTCTTACTTTTGTCTGAAAGTATATAAAAGGTGAACTTTCATTATCTCACCTCATAATTATTATACCATGCATATTGTACTAAAAACAATCATACTTCTACTCTTCACGTTCACTTCCAGTCAACTTCATGCTCAAAACATAAGGAAACTTGAACGTGCTGGTATCGCTTGTATTCAAGGGGCTAAAAGTGATGACACTAAGAACTCCGACATTCTGGAGGATAGAACAACCATCGCCTACGGATTCAGCACCGACCTCCGTTACAAATTGGCAATTTACTACTTTGCGGGTTCCTATACCACCAGCATGGACGACGATGGATTTCCCATCTACACAAAGCATGACGATGATGGTTATTCCATTTATGTTTATGACTATCAATCGGGTTACAAAACTCCCATCGAAATCAGCAAACGTTATACGCCTTTTTATACCAAGCTACTTATAGAATTTTGCAAGGACTACCGTATCGATCAACTAATATTCTATTAACCTCAACCTGACACATCTACTTATCGACGTATCTCCATTTTTTTTATCTTTGTACCTCCTTATTATATTTTAGAATATGGAAAGAACTGATATTATTAAAGGTATAGAGAAACGAATGTCATCATCGAATATCGACATTCTAATCATCCCAACAGAAGACCCGCACCTTAGCGAATATCCTGCTCAGCATTGGAAACTTCGTCAGTTGATCTCTGGCTTCACCGGATCCAACGGTCTGCTTATCTTATCTAAATTTGGCAATGGTCTGTGGACCGACTCCCGCTACTTCCTTCAAGCTGAAGAGGAGTTGAAAGGGACTAATATTATAATGTATAAAGATACGGAATCCGACTGGTTGTCTTGGTTGGAGAAGGTGCCCCAAGGTAGTCGCATCGCCATCAACGGACTTTGTTTTTCTCAAGTGACAGTTGAGAAATTGGAGACGCTTTGTCAATCCAATCATTGCTCTTTAGAGACTCATTTTGTATTGCCTGAGGAAAATGAATTGCCTCCTCTCCCCTGCTCCGACTTGTTTATACACGACTCTTCCTACGAAGGACGTTCTTTCCAAGAAAAGAAAGCGGTGGTCTTTCAACACTGCTCTGCCGACTATCTCCTACTTGCTGCCTTGGATGAAATTGCATGGGCCTTTAATCTGCGTGCATCCGACATCGAGTTCAATCCAATGCCAATCGCATACGCGCTTTTGGGCAAACAGGAATCGCATCTTTTTCTATGCAACCTCCAACTCAACAAGAGCGTCGCTCAATATTTCGCCGACAATAACATAAACGTTCATTCCTACGATGAAACATTCGATTTTGTCTCTTCTGTTTCTTTAAAAAACACCATTTCGGTGGATGCGGAAAAGAGCAATCACACTCTATATAATAGTGTTCAAAAAGAGCACTTGGTTCGTGAGAAATCTCCCATTGAGCAACTGAAAAGCATCAAGAGTGCCAGTGAAATCCGTTGTATAGAGAATGCCGAGTTGAAGGATGGTATCGCACTCACGCATGCATTCGTTGAAATCTCGGAACGGATAGAGAAGCAACAAACAACAACGGAAAGAGAGATCTCCACCATCTTACTGAAACATCGATCTGCACAAGATGGATTCTTCTGCGAAAGTTTCTCCACCATCGCCGGATATGGATCGAACGGCGCCATCGTCCATTACAACGCCGAACATGGATCTAATGCGCTCATCGGCAAAGAGAGTCTGCTACTAGTCGACTCAGGCGCCAACTATCTGGATGGGACAACAGACATCACGAGAGTTTTCTGTTTCGGAGAGCCCACCGAGCAGCAGAAAAAAGACTACACCGCCGTATTAAAAGGTCACATAGCGATTGCCACCTGCCGATTCCCCTACGGTACGGAGGGGGCACACATTGATGCTTTGGCTCGACAGTTTCTGTGGCAGGAGGGATTAGATTATGGTCATGGCACAGGTCACGGCATTGGATTTTTCCTTTGTGTACACGAAGGACCTCAACGAATCAACCGCCGTTTCAGCGGTGTGAAATTGGAAGAGGGCATGATTCTTTCCGACGAACCAGGCATCTACCGCACCAATCAATATGGCATACGAATAGAAAACATGGTGGCCGTCGAAAAATACAAAGAATCAGAATTCGGCAAGTTCCTACAATTCAAAACATTAACATTGTTCCCATACGAAAGGAAACTGATTCTTAAAGATCTGTTGACACAAAAGGAGATTGATTGGATTAATCAGTATCATCAAAGAGTGTACAACGCCATTGTCACTCATCTATCCGATGAGAAAGAGATAATGTGGTTAAAAAATGTTACAAAAGAGCTATAATCCGTTTGTTTTATATAATTTAGCACAAAATTTCACGAAATAAGAGAAAATACATAATAACATGAAAAAGATTTTCATTACACTCGTAGCATTATTTGTCATGTTCGGTGCATGGGCAGACAACGCGAAAAAGCCTTCTTCTAAAGGCTATACGATTAATTTAAATGTAAAAGGGATGAGGAGCACCGATGCGAAAAAAGACTCAGCATACCTTGCCTATTATATGAATGGAAAGACCTACTCCACCGACACTACTGAATTGGACAAGTCGGGACATGGTGTTTTTTCCAAAAAGAAAAAATTGGATGAAGGTATCTACATCATTTATTTCAACTCTAGTAAATATTTCGACATCTTGATTGGAAACAATCAAAATCTAACGATCTCAGTAGACACTTCCGATCTTCAAAGTGTTTCCGTTGCGGGTGCCCCCGAAAGTGTAGACTTTCAAAAATACATAGTGTTTCTAACGGGCATGAACAAGAAGAGATCGAACTTGGTGAAAGATTATAAAGACAAAAAAATAGATTCCACAAAATTCCAATCCAGACTCGATGAGATGACGAAGGAAGTGGAAGGATACCAAAAACAGACCATCGACACTCACGCGAAGGATTTTCTTGGTGCCTACATCAAAGGTACGATTCCTGTAGAAACGCCAGAGATGAAGGAGTTGCCTGATTCTATTCGAAACCGTGCGAGATACCAATATTTCAAGCATCACTATTTTGACAACATCAATCTAAGTGATCCTCGTTTCTTAAGAACTCCTTATTTCCCATCCATGGTGGATAACTACTACAGCAAGCATATCCTTCAAGACCCAGACACATTAGCCGAGACCGCTTTCGAGTTGATTGAGAAGAGCCGTGGCGACAGTCTCACCTTCCAAGTGATGACCAGCAAGATGATTAACTACGGTATATCTAGCAAAATGATGGGTATGGATGCTTTATGGTACAAAATCGCCGAGAGATATTATTTCAATGGCGTTGCATCTTGGGCAGACACGGCATGGGTGAACTCATTGAGAAAAGAGGCTAAAAAGATCAGATACAACCTCATCGGTATGCAAGCAAGAGAGTTGGCTATGCGCGACTCAATGGACAGACCTGTCAAACTGAGTGAGATGAAAGATGAAATCGTATTGGTTTACTTCTTCGAACCTTCTTGTGGGCACTGTAAGAAAACCACACCGGTTCTACACGACTCAGTGTACGCCAAATGGAAAGGAAAGGGATTCGAAGTATTCGCCTGCTACACTCAGACAGATCGTAACGAATGGATGGAGTTCGTGCATAAAAACCATCTGGAGGATTGGGTGAATGTATGGGATCCGTACAGAGAATCTTGGTTCTGGGATTCATACGACACCTCTGCCACTCCTGGATTGTATCTTCTGAACAAAGACAGAAAAATCATTGCCAAGAAAATTGACATGAAGACTCTTGACATGATTTTGGAAGAGGAATTAGTGAAACGGAAGAAAAAATAGGCAGCAATATCACACATATAGTAAAGACGGGGGAAATCCCGTCTTTATTCATCTAATAGGTAAAAACATGGCTCTAATAAAATCAGTAAGAGGCTTTACGCCCAAAATAGCAGACAATGTATTTTTAGCGGACAATGCAACCGTCATTGGCGATGTGGAGATTGGAGAAGACTCCAGCATCTGGTTCAACACCGTCTTACGTGGCGATGTCAACAGCATCAGAATCGGGAAGAACGTAAACATTCAGGATGGATGTGTATTACATACATTGTATCAAAAATCAACCATCGAGATTGGCGACAACGTATCCGTAGGTCACAACGCAACCATCCATGGAGCAACCATCAAGGATAATGTTTTAGTGGGCATGGGATCCACCATTTTGGATGGTGCAGTAATCAACGAGAATTCCATCATCGCAGCAGGCGCACTGGTAACACCCAATACAATTGTAGAAGCAGGCAGTTTATATGCTGGCGTTCCAGCCAAGAAACTCAAGGATGTATCGCCCGAGCAGACAAAAGAGATGATCAACAAGATCTCCAACAACTATAGGATGTACGCAAGTTGGTACATGGAATAATATCATCATCCGTTAATTTATCTCATTCGTACTTACAATGACTGAAGCTTCCATCATCGGCATACATCGACACCGAATAGCGACAGACGGAGAAGGTGTGACCACCCTGGTAGGATTCTGGGGCTGTCCGTTGCGTTGCAAATACTGCCTCAATCCGCAGTCATGGCAAACAAAGGATTCCCAATCAAAATCCATCACGCCAGAGCAACTCTTCAACAACGTCAGTATCGACCAACTTTACTTCCTTGCTACGGGTGGTGGAATCACATTCGGCGGTGGAGAACCGCTTCTACACCCCGACTTCATCAATGAGTTTCGCGACCTCTGCGGAGATGATTGGAACATCACCATAGAAACATCTCTCAACGTACCTTTGGAAAATCTTCAAAAGGTATATCAGAGCATCAACAACTATATCGTCGACATCAAAGACACCAACGACGAAATCTATAAGAAATATACAGGGAAATCCAACTCTCAAGCATTGGAAAACCTTTCATGGCTCATTCAAGAAGTGGGACAAGAGTGTATATTAGTTCGCACACCCCTAATACCCAAATACAACACACCTGAAGATGTTGAGAAAAGCGTGGAACTGCTGCAAGAGAAAGGATTGACAAGGTTTAATAGATTCACTTACATTACCTCTGGACTGGATAAAAAAATAAACTATTATCAGGAAAAAGCACGCAATGATTGAACAAAACAAATCATGCACTTTTTTCACCAATCAGATTAAATATAGTGAATTTATAGAACTCACCTTTAAATTATAACTATATTTGCACTGCACCAGAAGAGACGAGAATGAACAGAAAGAAAAAAGCATATATCACCGGACTCATATTTGTAGTTATCACTTCGATTGCAATCAGTGTGTATGTAAAGAGAAGTCAGATTTTCAGGTCCATCATCAACCAAAAAATTGAAAGCTACGAAAAACGGATGGGTGTCAAAATCGAATTTGACAACATCACTATGAGCGGACTTAAGTCGATCGACATAAACAATCTTCATATCATCTCGCCTGAAAAAGATACATTGTTGTCTGCAAAATCAATCCAGTTGTATGGAAACTCCATCCGATTCTTCTTTGAAAGAAACGGCATCAAAAAGGCCGTTTGCGACAATGTAAAGGTAAACATCATCAATACAGAGAATTACAAAAACTACGCCTTCCTGCTGAAAAAATCAAGAAACAAAAGCGATAATCAAGAAGGTGGCAGCAATCTGCATAAGAAAGCTGACAAGCTTGCTAATATCTATCGTCTGATCACTCGTAACATCCCCGAAGACATATCCGCAAAAGAGGTAAACATTGGCATTCAAACCGACTCCATCGATTTGCAACTTTATTTACCAGAGACCCAAATGACGGAAAGGAAACTCTTCACTCAACTATTATTGAAAAAGACATTACGCAATGAGGTTCTGCAAGATAATCAAAACAAATATTGGATGATAGAGGGATTGCTAGGCAATGACCCAAGCGAAACAAGTTCCTTGAAAATCTACTCTCTATGCGACAATGCTATTGTCATCCCTTACATCGAAAAGCAATATAACACCACCATCTGTTTCGATACTGCGAGGATCACCTTCTTCTCAGAGAAAGCAGGAAAAGAAGAGATCCATATTGCAGGTAACATCGTATGCGACTCTATCGATTTCTACAATCAAAAAATAGCCAACAACCATATCTTATGCAATAACTTCGCTTTAGATTTTTCTTCGCTTGTTGGTTTAAACAAAATAGAGATAGACAGTAGCAGTATCATCCGAATCAATCAGTTTCAAGTGAACCCATACATCCTTTGGACAAAAGAGGACACGATTCACGACATCACCCTCAATCTTAAAAACCAACGTTTCGAGGCACAGAAACTATTCAGTTCAATACCGGACGGCATCTGTTCTCATCTCAAAGGGATAGAGACAGAGGGCGATCTTTCCTTCCAGTTTCATTTTAAACTAAACACCAGTCAGGTGGATAGTCTGGAGTTTAGTTCTGCCCTGACCCCTTACAATTTCAACATCACAAAATTCGGAACCACTGATTTTCGTGATGCCAGCAAACCTTTCACCTACCACGTCTTCGAGCACGGCATGGAGGTGGAATCCTTCATTGTGGGAGAGGAGAATCCGAACTTCGTCAAGGCAGACGAGGTTTCCACCTATCTAAGGCACTCCATTCTCTACTCAGAAGATGGTTTCTTCTTTGCGCATAAAGGGTTCTATGAAAGTGCATTAAGATCGTCCCTCATCAAAGATATTAAAGAGAGACGATTCGCTCGTGGTGGCAGCACCATCTCCATGCAGTTGGTTAAGAACCTATGGTTGAGTCGAGAGAAAACCCTATCCAGAAAATTGGAAGAGGCCATGATTGTCTGGCTGATAGAAAACAAACGATTGCTCACCAAAGAACGAATGTTTGAGATCTACCTCAACATCATTGAGTGGGGACCAAGTGTTTATGGTGTTAAAGAGGCCTCTCGCTTCTACTTTTCAAAAGAGCCTGCCGACCTAACCATCGAGGAGGCCATCTTTATGACGAGCATCATTCCAAGACCGAAGAAGTTCATGTGGTCGTTCGATCAAGACCACAACCTCAAACCGTTCTTAGCCGATTATTACAAACTGCTCGGAGAAAAATTGCTCAGTCATGAGGTCATCTTAGCAGAGGATTTCGAGAAGATGGTGCCTAATGTGCATCTGTCAGGAAGAGCAGAAAGTTTCCTCAAGAAGAAGGTGGTGCCACCAGATCAGGACGACGAAGTGAAAAGTGAATCCGAATACGAGGAGGCAACCAAGAACATACTCAACAACAAATAAACGATGAAAGTATTTCAGACACATCAGATTCGAGAGATTGACTCCATCACCATACAGGAAGAGCCCATCGACTCTTTTCAACTGATGAAACGAGCCTCTCGTCTGTTCTTTGAGAGACTAATCACCCATCTGGATCAAAATGAGCATATCGTCATCCTTGCCGGCAATGGCAACAACGGAGGCGACGCATTGGTCATCGCCAAGCTACTGATTCAGATTGGACAAAACTGCACAGTCTATCTCGTCAACCCAAAGAATAAACTATCTAACGACTGTCAGTCTGCCCACGACGAACTATCGTCGCTCTGCAATATACAAACAATACAAACAGCAGAGGAAGTGGCACTTCATTCATCAGACATTGTCATCGACGGATTGTTTGGCTCCGGCTTAAATCGTCCGCTCGAAGGGATATACGCAGAGATTGTGGAGCGTGTGAACCAAAGCGGTTGCAAGGTGTTTTCCATTGATATTCCATCCGGACTATTTGGAGAAGACAATAGTAGCAACAATCATGAGCATATCATCAACGCCACCCATACCTTCACCTTTCAAACGCCCAAGCCTTGTTTCTTCTTTGAAGAGAACGAACGGCATTTAGGGAAATGGGAAGTGATCGACATCCATCTTCATCCGTTAGCCATAGAGCGTACACAAACGCCTTTCTACCTCACAGAGGAAAGTGAAATAGCGAAGATGATTCGTCCGAGGGGGAAATTCTCGCACAAAGGGACTTTCGGACATGCACTGTTAATCAGTGGTTCGTATGGTATGATGGGAGCCTCCATCTTAGCCACCAAGGCAGCCCTTCGTGCAGGGTGCGGATTAGTAACAGCACATATTCCTCAAAAAGGCTACGAGATCATGCAGATATCCGTGCCGGAAGCCATCGTTTCCTTGGACAAAAGTGAAAAGCACTTTACAGAGTCACCCAACCTAAGTAAATACAATGCAATTGGCATCGGACCAGGATTAGGTACCGACGACGAGACGTTGGATGCATTTCATCGATTATTGGAAACGAACAAGCAACCGATGGTCATAGATGCAGACGCACTCAATCTGCTTGCCAAAGATTTGACTTGGTGGGACAAGTTACCACAAGGCTCGATTCTAACCCCACATCCCAAGGAGTTCGAACGCATCAGTGGGGAGAAGACGAAAGGATACAACAGTTGGATGAAACAGATTGAATTGTCAAAGCAATACAAGGTCGTCATCGTACTAAAAGGAGCATACAGCAGTATCTCACTACCCGACGGAACGCTTCACATCAATCAGACAGGCAATCCTGGTATGGCAACAGCCGGAAGCGGAGATGTGCTGACGGGTATCATCACCTCATTATTGGCACAAGGATACACATCCGAAGAGTCTGCCATCTTAGGCATATGGTTGCACGGACGAGCAGGCGATTTAGCTGCAGAGAAGAGAACGGAGGCTGGGGTGATTGCTAGGGACATTGTTGAAATGATTCGCATGGGTGATTTGAATTCGACCATGTGAAGAAAGAAGCACAGACCATTGGATATGATGCGATGTTCAAAATAAAAAAATGGCTGGTACTATGTGCCAGCCATTTTTTTAATTCGAGACTAGTTATTTGTTTGTCACTGCACGCACAGTTAGTCCATTGTTTCGCACATTATTTTCAACATTATTATCACTCCTTATCTCATCAAAATATTCTTGTCTATGCACACAAAATCCAACAGCATAATTCCAACGCAATGCTTCCGAACCCCAATACACGCCATATTTGCCATACGATCCATCAGGATTTCCATTTGGAGTATAATAACCTGCAGCTGGCAAGAAAATTATATTATAGTTTGTTCTTGATATGCCTATACTTCCTGGTACGCCAGTACCATTAAAATCATCCGTCCACGACCAATTGCAACCATCGTACAACTCTTTCAATTCATTCTCAGTAGGCATTCTCCATTCTTCTCCCAACTGAACCGTAGCCACATCATCTTCGGGATCTAGAAGTTTTTTCCCGTCCACAACACCATTCGATTCCGAACTACAATATTTTGTCAGAGTCGACTCCATGCCTTCACACCATTTATATGTTGCCCAACTATATGTATCTTTTTCTGTTGTCTCTCCCCATGCATAATATGCACCACTTTCTGTCGGCTTGGAAGCGCCCACATTGCAAGTCGCCCACTTTATTCCACTTGGCAAAGCCAAATCAACATAAGTATAGTTTCCTACTGTTCCACTAACAGAAATTCCATCAACAACTGGACTTCTTCTCTCGACTTTCTTTCCAGCAACTGCACGAATGGTACAACCTGTATATCTTTCTGTTCCTTGACGTTTAATAGCGCCCTCTTCCCCGAAAAAGAAACAATGAGGGTAATCAATTTTATGGAGTGTATTCAACCAATAATATCCATAATAATTCTTATTATCTCTGTTACTTCCATATGTATGACCTCCTGCGGGTATAAAGATCTTATTTCCATTCGTTTTCGAAACACCTATTTTTCCACACACTCCAGTTCCTTTGAAGCTACCTGTCCATGTCCACGTACAACCAGCCACTAATTCATATAAATCCTGGCAATCAGGCATTCTCCATTCTTCTCCCCATTGAACCGTAGCCACATCATCTTCGGAATCTAAAAATTTTTTCCCGTCAGAATCATAATACTTAAAATACCCTTCATTTTCATCATAATATTTCAAATTTGACCAATCATAATTACCTTTTTTTTCTGTTTCTGCCCATGCAAAACAGTCTCCAAGTGCACCTGGTTTTGTCGCACCCACATTGTATGTAGCCCAC
Organism: Paludibacteraceae bacterium; assembly: GCA_017430235.1. Lineage (GTDB taxonomy): Bacteria > Bacteroidota > Bacteroidia > Bacteroidales > Paludibacteraceae > UBA1181. Next base: position 12,335 of record JAFRNH010000007.1, read on the forward strand.
AACAAGCCACTCGGCAAACCCAAATCAACATAAGTATAGTTCCCAATTTTACCAGAAACAGTTATACCCTGATTAGCCGTTTCTACCTCATCAATAACTAGAGGAATATCTTCATAAACCACTTCCACAATATCATCAACTTCATACTCGTTATATTTCTTGTCATATGTTGTATACGCGAGCAATTTATAACGAAACCCTTCATCTCCATATGTATACCAAGAATAGTCAACTGTCTCCACATCTTCTATATTATACACAACTTCCCGGTTATCAATTAATTTAATTTTCATAAGAGTAGCAGCGCTTGCCACAAAAGCTAGCATTAATACCACCACAGATAATATAATCTTTTTCATATTCTTCTCCTTTAATTACTTTCGAATTATTTTTATTGATCTCAGCCCTACTGTCAACACATAAGTTCCTTTTTGTCCTGGAAGATTGACAATAACAGATCCATCAACATCTGTTGTGGCAGAAAAAACAACATGTCCCATTACATTGAATAATATCACTTTCTCAGATGCTTGTGCGTTCTGTATCTGCAATGTGTTCCCATCAAGATTTACTATGCGTAGCACATCTGCCAGTTGATTCTTCACCCCTGTTTCATTTCCTTCCGTAAAATGGAAATTTTTCACCCCACTAATAGCATAACTGGTAGTAGCACTACCATTCACCACAAGATTTCCGCCACTATATGTTATGACGGGGTTATCGTGAAGCAAGAAACTATACTTCTTGCCATCCTTTTGCTCTATCGTCATGTATTGCGCAGCTGCATTGGCAAATAGAAAGCTACAAGCGAAGAGTCCTAAAATTAAAATACGTTTAATCATATATTACAGAAATTAGTTAAATATAATTTGTTATCCTATTAAACATAACCTTTTGTACCGTCAATTGTGTCATTCTTTTTTGAAACGACCCTTCAAATGTATCCTTTATCATACAATCAACAAAATTTTTTTAAACACCATCTACATCTGCCATGATTTTATCGATATATTAACATTAATTACCCACAGAAAACAAATAGTCGTTGTTTGTTTTTGCTATGTTTATTTCCACGATACATAATAATATTAAAAAGAAAACATCCTATTTTATTCGTCCAACCAACATTTATATCATTGAATAACAATCTGTTTCCTTTTTTTTTATTCTCCACAAAAAAATTTACAATAAACATTTGCATTTTCTAAAAAACTATATATACCTTTGCACAGTAATTCAGAAACAATGAAAAATTTAGTTTATTCATATTACTTCTTTTTTTACTTTTACTTTAAACAGTAAGAGCGAGATTCTGATTACCAAATTTGAAACAAATTTTTTAAGATATGAGTCTCGCAGAAATGTGAGACTTTTTTGATTTAAATAAGTATGATAATTATTTCGATACATAACGGTTACTTTTTTTACTTCTTTTACCACTTTATTTCATAAGGCGGGAAGGAGATTGTATGATAAACCAAGACCCGCCGAAAAGCGGGTTTTTTTATATATAAAATGTTTTAAAAATGAAGAAAGTTGCAATACAAGGAATTAAAGGATGTTTCCACGACATCGCCGCTCATGAATATTTCAATGGTGAAGAGATAGAGATTATCCCATGCGAGACATTTAACGATGTATTCGCCACCATCAAGAAAGACTCATCCATCATAGGAGCCGTAGCGATAGAGAATACAATAGCAGGCAGTTTGCTACAAAACCATAATCTCCTCAAAGAGAGCGGTTTGAAGATCGCAGGAGAATACAAACTTCGCATCAAACACAACTTAGTAGCTCTCCCCGGACAGAAGATATCCGACATCCACGAGGTGCACTCCCACCCGATCGCTCTTATGCAATGTGGCGACTTCCTTCAACGCAACAAGCACATCAAAGCCGTAGAAAGCGACGACACCGCATCCAGCGCCAAAAGAGTGGCTGAAGAGGGCAAAATGGGAGTAGCTGCCATTTGTGGCGAGATGGCTGCCGAGATTTACGGACTTGAAATATTGGAGAAAGGAATTGAAACCAACAAACACAACTTCACTCGCTTCCTAATCGTAGCGGATTCATGGTTGACCGACGAGCTAAGCAAAGGAAAGAGTCCGAACAAAGCCTCTCTCGTCTTCTCGCTCCCTCATGAGCAAGGTAGTTTGGCTATGATATTGTCCATCTTATCCTACTACGGACTCAACCTCACTAAGATTCAATCTCTCCCTATCATCGGCAGAGAGTGGGAATATCAATTCTACGTAAACCTCTCCTTCTCACAATATGTGCGTTACACACAAGCATTGTCGGCTATCACGCCTCTGACAAAGGACTTGAAAGTATTAGGAGAATACCAAGAGGCAAATCAGAACTTATAATCACGAAATAATAAACATTATAAATAATAAATCATATGGAATTAAAAAAACTAGGTCTTACAGGTGTAGAAGAAAAAAGACCATTGGTCATTGCAGGTCCATGCAGTGCAGAAACAGAAGAACAAGTAATCGCAACCGCTAAACAATTAGCCAGCAATGGTGTGAAAGTGTTCCGTGCCGGAATATGGAAACCACGTACCAAGCCAGGAGGATTCGAAGGAAATGGAATCAAAGCCTTGCCTTGGATGCAAACAGTCAAGAAGGAGACTGGCATGCTCACTGCCACAGAGGTTGCCACAGCAAAACACGTAGAAGAGGCTTTAAAATATGGTATCGACCTATTATGGATTGGTGCACGTACCACTGCAGACCCATTTGCAGTACAAGAGATTGCAGATACACTACAAGGCACAGACGTTCCCGTATTGATCAAAAACCCAGTCAATCCAGATTTGGAACTTTGGATTGGTGCATTGCAACGTCTCAACAACGCTGGTATCCGTCGTCTTGGAGCCATCCACAGAGGATTCAGCACATACGACAAGAAACTCTACCGCAACCTTCCTCAATGGCATATTCCTATTGAACTTCGCAGACGTATTCCTGATTTACCGATCATCTGCGACCCAAGTCATATCTCTGGTCGTCGCGACCTCATCGCACCACTATGTCAACAGTCAATGGACTTGCAATTCGATGGTTTGATCATTGAATCACACATTGATCCAGATAATGCATGGAGCGACGCTTCACAGCAAGTAACACCTGAGGTATTGAACATCATCCTCAACAACCTTGTTATCCGTGAGACAAACCAAACAACAGAAAACTTAACCGAGCTCAGAAAGCAGATTGATGAAATCGACATCAACCTGATTGAGACATTGGCGAAGAGAATGCGTATCTCTCGTGAAATCGGAACCTACAAGAAAGAGCATGAGATGCCTATTCTACAAACCACACGTTATGATGAGATCATCAACAAGCGTGCACAACAAGGCATCGAACTATCTATGGATGGTGAATTCATGAAGATTGTATTCGAGGCTATCCACTCAGAGTCTGTTCGTCAACAAATGTTGATCATGGAATAAAACCGATTGAGTGGATTTTTCCAACATATAACATACAGGGTGTGTCTGATTGTGGCACATCCTGTTTTTTTTTCATTTTTTTTCATCCACTATCATTTTTGTGCATTTATTATTATCTTTAGCCGATTTATAATAAAAAATATCATACCATGAATAGATTCTTATCACTGATCGCGGCATTCATACTATGCCTCCATGTAACAGCACAAACGGGAGAGACAAAGAGAGATAGTGTGTCCTCCAATGTGTTCAAGACCTCCTTGTACATCTTTCATCCCAACAATGACACAATCCATGTGGACTTAAGTAAAAACAATGACCTATATAGTTTCACCTCAGGCATCCTATACAAACGGGTGAGCGACAACGTCTTAAAATTCTCCTCCACACAATATAAAGGTCGCCGTCTAATATGCAAAGACCGTAATATCACAAGTTACAAACTTGGATGGCTGGACGGAAATCGAAACTATCTGGAAAGCATAGATATAGCGGTGCGACCCACCGACCAAAAAGCATATATGACCATCACCGACTCTGACAATGCACCATTATCGCAAATTGAGCTTATCCTATCACCCAAGGTGAAATTCTTTCTGAAAATCAACAACGACATGGTGGAAATAAGTTCCTCCACAGAATGGCCCACCTTCAAGGAAGAGGATGACGTAAGCATAGTGGTTATCGCAGAAAACGGCAAGAAGATGGAAGTGGAAGAGCACCTAATAGTCGATTATGGTTCGATTGGCAACGTCATGAGGTCCTACACAATAGGTGCTCATCTCATAGCCTTCGACAAGAAAGAAATAATGACGCGTCCAAGGACTAGTTTCGGACTATCCATCGTCTTCGGAAATGGGAAGGGAGACAAATGGAGAGCATACTTGTTACCAATCAGGAATAACAATTAATTAATAGTTAAGATGGCCATAGCCCCGCTGTAGAGACGTGGCGTGCCGCGTCTGTTGTGATGTATCACGTCCGTTGTGTGGTGTGCGCATTAATGGAACAATTTTGGAACAACGTGTCCCCCATCCGTAACGAATTAGACAATCGGGCAATTCACCTGCCGTTCGCGTGTAGAGACGCACGG
>JAFRNH010000036.1 GCA_017430235.1 Paludibacteraceae bacterium
ATTCTTTATTATTTCTAACAAGTTCTTTGAGTAACGGAAGCGCCTCTTTGTATTTACCTTCGTTCATTAGTAATACAGCTGTTTCATACGATTTAATCTCCTTTTTTGTTTCTGCATGTATGGATGAGAATGCACATAGGAGAAGAAATGTGAGTAGTGAAATTATTTTTTTCATTGTTATTGTAATATCTTATTGTTAGTTTATAGACAGACAAAGTTACACAAAAAGGATTTATTTTTATTATCGAGTGAAAGAAAAGAAAAAACGATTCAAATTTATTGACTTGAAGTCGGGAAAAAAGGAAAAAAAAGAGTATCTTTGCGAGTTATTTTTAGAAATTAAATTTAATACATTAATAATTAACTAATTAAAAAAATGCAAAACAAGGGATTTGTTAAGGTGATTGCTGTGCTTTTTGCGTTCATCTGTCTTTTCTATCTTTCTTTTAGCATTGTGTCGTCTTATTATTCAAATAAGGCAGCAGAATTGTATGGAGAAGGAACAGAAGAGTGTCAAGCGTATCTCGATAGTATGTCAAGAGATACAGTTTGGTTAGGTCACACTTTGAAAGAGTGTCGTGAGAATGAGCTAAGCTTAGGTTTGGACCTTAAAGGCGGTATGAATGTGGTGATGGAAGTGTCTGTAGCAGACATTTTGAAGTCATTAGCAGGAACACAGAGCATGAGTGAACCTTTTGTAAATGCCATAAATTCGGCAAAGAAAAAGCAGTTGACAAATCAACGTGATTTCGTAGATCTATTCGCAGAATCTTTTCAAGAGGAGAACCCTGGTGTTCCTTTAACCACGATTTTCGCCACGTTTGATTTGAAAGAAAAGATTTCAAACCTTTCTACGGACGAAGAGGTGGTTTCTGTGTTAAAGAATGAAGTTGAAGTTGCAGTTGATAATTCCTTCAATGTGCTTCGTTCACGTATTGACCGTTTCGGTGTGGTACAACCAAACATTCAAAGATTGGATTTGGCAGGTCGTATTTTGATCGAAATGCCTGGAATCAAGGAGCCTGAACGTGTTCGTAAATTGTTACAAGGATCTGCAGATCTTGAATTCTGGGAGACATTTGAACTATCTGAAATTATCAATTCTATTGATGCAGTGAATCAAATGGCTCGTGATATGGCTCATCTAAATGAAAAAGAATCCACTGATACAACAACTGTTGCAGCTAAAACAGATTCTGTTGCTGCTCCAGTTAATTCAATAGATAGTTTGTTAGCTAAATCTGTGGTTGATTCAAGCAATGTTGATGCGAGAGCAGAATGGATGAGAGAAAATCCATTGTACGCTATTTTGGAATTAAATATGGATAGAAACAGCAGACAAATTATTCCTGGTGCTACTATTGGATATGCTCATAAGAAAGATACAGCAAAGATTGCTGAATATTTCCGTTTGGCAAAACAAAAACGTATAGTTCCTCAGGGATTGAATCCAAGATGGTCTGTTGCTCCAAATAAGAAAAGAGAGGACATATTTGAGTTGTTCGCTATTAATTGCAAGAGAAAAGATGCTAAAGCTCCATTAGGAGGTTCTGTTATTGTTGATGCTAAGGACGACTTTGAACAATTCTCTTCGAAAGCTAAGGTTAGCATGGAGATGAACCAAGAAGGTTCTGCAACATGGGCTCGCTTAACAAAAGAGAACATCGGAAGATGCGTAGCTGTTGTTTTGGATGGATATGTATATTCTTGTCCTAGAGTAAATCAAGAAATCACAGGTGGACGTTCTGAAATCACTGGTGATTTTTCTCCACAAGAGGCAAAAGACTTGGCAAACGTGTTGAAGTCTGGTAAGATGCCAGCCCCTGCACATATTGTTCAGGAAGATGTTGTCGGACCTTCTTTGGGTCAGGAGGCTATCCACGCTGGTTTGATCTCTTTCATTATTGCATTCTGCGCAATTCTTATCTATATGATATTCTACTATGGACTTGTTCCAGGTCTTGTGGTAGATTTCGCGTTGTTATGTAATGTGTTCTTAATCTTTGGTGTCTTGGCCTCCTTCAAGGCTGTGCTTACCTTGCCAGGTATCGCTGGTATCGTCTTGACGTTGGGTATGGCAGTCGACGCTAACGTGTTGATTTATGAACGTATTCGTGAAGAGTTGAAAAATGGCAAACAAATAAAACGTGCTTTGGCTGATGGTTACAAAAATTCATTCAGTGCCATCATCGACTCTAACGTTACAACAGTTTTGACCGGTATCATCTTGTTTATGTTCGGTACAGGTCCTATCAAAGGATTCGCGACTACATTGATCATCGGTGTACTTTGCTCATTCTTTACAGCTATCTTCATCTCTCGTTTGATATTCGAGTGGTTGTTAGGTAAGTCTGATAAGTTCAGCCATCTACAATTTACTACTGAAATCACTAAGAATTGGTTCCAGAACATGAATGTAGACTTTATGGGCAAGAGAAAGATATTCTATATCGTTTCTAGCTGTGTTATTTTGATAGGTCTCGTTTCATTGTTCACGAATGGTATGAATAAGGGTATTGACTTCTCTGGAGGTCGTAACTATATTGTACGATTCGAAAACCCTGTATCAACGGTAGATGTCAGAAACATGTTGGAACCATCTTTTGATAGCAATTCTTCATTGAGCGTCATCACGATTGGTGAAAGCAATCAAGTTCGTATCTCTACTAACTATCGTATCAATGATAACGATGATAATGTTGATGAGGAGATCGAAAGCAAGATTTACGACGCATTGAAAACTATTATGAATCCAGCTGTCACAAGAGATATGTTTGTAAACCGCTATGCTATTGATAATGGCTCTGTTCGCGTTTCAAATAGTACAGATGAGGTAACATTTGGTCTTCAATCCTCTCAGAAAGTGGGCCCTACTATGGCAGATGACATTAAGACTTCTGCTGTTTGGGCTGTCTTGATTTCTTTGATTGTTATCGGATTGTATATATTCATACGTTTCCGTAACATCGCATTCAGTGTGGGTGCTATCGCTTCATTGACACACGATACGTTGATTATCTTCGGTCTCTTCTCTATTTTGAAAGACATTATGCCATTCTCAATGGAAATTGACCAATCGTTCATCGCAGCCATCTTGACAGTGATTGGATACTCAATCAACGATAACGTGGTAATCTTCGACCGTATCCGTGAGAATTTAGGATTGTATCCTAACCGTGATATTCGTACGGTTGTCAATACATCTTTGAACTCTACGTTAAGTCGTACGTTCAGTACCTCTATGAGTACTTTCGTTGTATTGATTGTCATCTTCTTGTTGGGTGGTGATACAATCCGTGGATTCATCTTCGCTATGTTGATTGGTGTTGTCGTTGGTACTTATTCTTCATGGTTTGTTGCTACTCCTTTGGCATACGACTTGTTGAAAAAGGATGGCGGTAAGTCATTGATGAAGAAAAAAGAAGAAGAACCAGAACCAGTTAAGGATGCTCCTGAAGCTGCTGGTGCTTTGGCAGAGGCTTAAAATGAACTATCCCTGTAATAACAGGTTTTAATAATAGAAAAGGTTGGATTTTAATCCAACCTTTTTTTATCTTTGTGTTTGTAAATGATTTGAAATCTTTATTGAAATGCAGAACTATAAATTAATGGATGATTCATCTCGATTGTTCCTTTATCAACGTCGTGAAACGATTGCTGTAAAGGTAGGTAATATCGAGATTGGAGGAGACAACCCTATTCGTGTTCAATCAATGGCTAACACGGATACAAATGACATAGATTCGAGTGTACAGCAGGCTTTGCGTATAGAAAAGGTGGGTGGAGAACTCATACGATTTACGGCTCAAGGAATTAAGGAGGCGACAAACCTAAAACAAATACGCGAAAATTTTAGGAAGAATGGAGGCTTAGCTCCTTTGGTGGCGGATATCCATTTTAATCCTCAGGCGGCTTTCGTCGCAGCTGAAGCTGTTGAAAAGGTGAGAATCAATCCTGGTAATTTCGTGGATCGGGTTCATACCTTACAAAGGTTTGATTATACAGATGAAGAATATCAACAGGAGATAGAAAAGATTAAGGATAAATTATATCCTTTGTTGGACATTTGTAAGGCACATCATACGGCTATTCGAATAGGTGTTAACCATGGGTCACTATCTGATCGTATACTCTCTCGTTATGGGGATACACCTAAGGGTATGGTTGAGTCGTGTATGGAGTTTCTCCGCTTATGTGTAGCTTATGATTTTTATAATATAGTAATTTCCATCAAAGCATCTAATACTGTTATTATGGTGCAAACAGTCCGTTTGTTGGTGGATACAATGAACAAGGCAGGCATGAAGTTCCCGCTCCATTTAGGTGTGACCGAAGCGGGTGATGGAGAAGATGGAAGAGTGAAATCCGCATTGGGAATAGGTGCTTTATTACAAGATGGAATAGGGGATACAATTCGCGTCTCATTGAGTGAGGCTCCAGAGAATGAAATTCCTGTTGCAAGAAAATTGGTTGATTATATTACAACAACAGCGCCTATCCGCTCGTGCGATACTGTAGTGGCTAAGAATTCAGGCCTGGTAGATCCATTTGTCTATAAACGCAGAATAACTTTCTCTGTGGATAAGATAGGAGATGGACAAGTGCCGGTTGTTGTTTCAAACACGAATGTAAGTGCTGATGGATTATCACCTGATTATTGCGCAAAAGATTTCCAGACATCGATAAAGAGCGTCTTTGCCACTATTTCTACGTATGATTCCATAAAGAGTGAATTAGATGACCATACTGTTGTTGTTTTGGATTCTGTTGGTTACCCTACGTCGCAGGATGGTATTGGTGGTCAACGAGAGTTCTTGCATAGGATGCTCTCTGATGGTTTGAAGAACCCTGTTATATTACGCAGACGCTATATGGATAGCAATATAGAAGATTTACAAATCAAAGCGGGTGCGGATTATGGTCAGTTCTTCATTGATGGATTGGTAGATGGAATATGGATAGAGGCACCGCAAGTGCAAGAGGAGAGTGTAGTTTCTCTAATGTATGCTATTTTACAAGGATCCAGAGCTAGAGTTTCTAAAACGGAATATATATCATGTCCAAGTTGCGGAAGAACATTGTTTGATCTGCAAAACACCTTGGCTAAAATAAAGGAACGCACATCACATTTGAAAGGTCTAAAAATAGGTGTGATGGGATGTATTGTTAATGGTCCGGGAGAAATGGCAGATGCAGATTATGGATATGTAGGTTCTGCCAGAGGTAAAGTTAACTTGTATAAAGGACAGACTTGTTTAGAGAAAGCGATTCCTCAGGAGGAGGCTGTTGATCGCCTGATTCAGTTGATAAAGGAAAATGGAGATTGGAAAGACAGGTAAACATTAAATTAAGGCACAATATGAGAGAGCAGTATAGCAGATATACTGCTCTTTTTTTATTCAAGAGTAAATAATTCAGCGAGGCTTTGTGCGTATGTTTTGGAAACTGGGATTTCCGTTGGTGTTTCGGTATCCAGTTCGAGTATGAGTCCTTCTTTATCTTTTCTTAGAACTCTCACTTTCTTCAGGTTTACGACATAGAATCGGTGACATCTTATAAGATTCAGTTTGCCGAAGTTCTCTTCAATGTATTTCAAGGAGTTCCTTAACATGAATCTTGTTACCTCTTGTTTGCTGTTGAGGTAGAATATGAAAACATAATTATCTGCAGATTGAATATATAACAAGTCTTCCAGACGGACTGAAAGGCGAAAAACGCCCTTTTCATCGTTGAAATTGATAACACCTTTTTCTAGCGTTCTTATTCTACTCTTGATGATTTCGTTTAGTTGGATTTTCTTCTCTTCCAAGTCGAAATAGAGCCAGCATATTATATAAGGTATAATAAGGATTGAGACGACGGAAAGAGTGGTCCTAGGAAGTATAGTATAAAGATAAGATCGAGAATTAGGAACAACTATATGGATGGAGACGAGAGAAAGAGTAAACGATATGAGTACGAATTCCTGCAGAATCCACCAACAAAAGAATTTGAATGACCTTGCCTTTTTTTGATTTAGTTTATAGAATAATATTCTACTGAGTATCAGCATGATAAATCCAGAACCAATCATTAGAGAAAGGTAATAAACATATTGATTCTTTTTGATTTCCAATCCTCTTATGGCTACATCGGGATGATATACCAAAGAGAAGATGATTACAAAAAAAAACACAAAACACATAAAACGAAAAATGTCTCGTTTTTGTGTCATGAATTTAGGGATTCTTTTCTCCATTTATTTTACAAAATTATTGCAAAAATACTAAATTTTTTTATTCTCCAAAACACTTTTTTGAATTTTACCAATCTATAGAATTTTTTGCACCTGTATTTGGAATTTCGCCCCACAGCCCCCATTTATAATACCTTTTGTTTTTTTGACTGCTTTATAAAGTCTAATTTTGTCATGCGTTTAAATAGTTTAAGATAAAGGCAAATTTTTAATTTATTTAATTTAATAATGAAGATTATTGCGACAGGGAGTTCGGTACCACAGTTGGAGTTGACAAATGATATGTTGAGTCAGATGATGGACACGAGTGATGAATGGATTCGTACACGTACTGGAATTCAAAGTCGTCGTATTCTTTCAACGGAGTCTTTAACAGATTTAGCGATAGCAGCAGCGAAGAAATGTTTGGATCAGTCCTCATTGCAAGGGTCAGATATTGATTACATTTTGTGTCACAATATTGTCAGTGACATAGTTACCCCTTCGATGGCGAGCATAATAAATAAGGAAATCGGGTCATGTTGTCCGACGGTTGATTTAAATTCGGCGTGTACTGGTTTTATATATGCTTTGGACATAGCAGATTCGTTGTTGAAGACGGGAAAAGCTCGTCGCATTTTGATTGTTTGTGCGGAGGAGATGTCTCATTTTATTGATTGGGATAAGAGAGAGACATGTGTTTTGTTTGGAGATGCAGCAGGTGCTGTGATTGTTGAGGATGGAGGAGATGAAACCTATTTCCATTTAAGTACGAAATATACAGATGCTCTTAATTGCAATTCTAAATACGCATCCAGTCCGTTTAGGAAGAGGGAGATGCCGTATCATTATCTGGAGATGCGAGGAAGAGATGTTTTTAAATTAGCAATACTTAATTCAAGCAACGACATAAAAAAGGTTCTTGAAAAAGCCAATATAAAGCCAAATGATGTCGATTATTATTTGTTACATCAAGCAAATATTCGTATCTTAGAGGCCATAAGAAAAGAGTTGGATTTGCCCGAAAAATCGGTGCCTCACAATATCGAGAAGAGGGGAAATACATCATCTGCGAGCATTCCTGTATTGTTGGATGAGTTAAATCGTTCACATACATTTAAGAAAGGAGATCTATTGGCTTTCAGTGCATTTGGAGCTGGATTTACATCAGGGGCTTGTCTTATAAGATGGCAATTGGATTAAGTTCGATAATTAATTGATGATAAAGTTATGATTAAAAGTAAAATTTGCGATTTGGTTGGAATTAAGTATCCAATCTTTCAAGGAGGAATGGCGTGGATTTCTGATGCCGTATTAGCAGCTGCTGTATCTGAAGCAGGTGGATTAGGTATTATCTCTGCTATGAATGCTAATGCAGAATATGTTAGAGAAGAGATCCGCAAATGTAAAGGATTGACAAATAAACCATTTGGTGTCAATATTATGTTGATGAGCCCATTCGCTGATGAAGTGGCAAAGGTGGTGATAGAAGAGAAAGTGCCTGTTGTGACAACAGGAGCTGGTATGCCATCTAAATATATGCCTGCATGGAAAGACGCAAATATTAAAGTGATCCCAGTTGTTGGTTCTGTTGCTTTCGCCATTCGTTTGGAGCGTATGGGTGCTGATGCAATTATTGCAGAGGGTAGCGAATCTGGAGGTCACGTTGGTGAGATAAATACAATGGCACTTGTGCCTCAAGTATGCGACGCTGTTAGCGTACCAGTATTAGCTGCTGGTGGAATCGCTGATGGTCGTGGTGTGGCTGCTGCATTTATGTTGGGCGCTGAGGCTGTTCAATGTGGAACATGCTTCTTGGTGGCTGACGAATGTAAGGTTCACGAGAATTATAAGAAAAAGATTATTGCTGCTAGTGATAGTGAAACAATCGTTACAGGACGTCGTTTGGGACATCCAGTTCGTTCATTGAAGACTCGTTTTTCTCGTCAGTTTGCTGAGATGGAGAAAAATTCATCTTGCACAGACGAACAAATCATGGCATTTGGTTCGGGATCTTTAAGAAAAGCAGTACAAGATGGTAACTTGGAGGAGGGATCCTTCATGTCGGGTCAAATCGCTGGTATGATTAAAGAAGAAAAACCTGCAGCTGCAATTATTGAAAAGATGATGACAGAGGCAGAGGCAATATTAAAAAACACCCCAAATAGAGTAGGATAATGAAAAGAGTTGTAATAACAGGTTTGGGTGTTGTCAGCCCGATAGGTAACGATGTGCCAACGTTCTGGCATAATTTGCAAACAGGAGTTTGTGGAATTTCGGCTATCTCATCTTTTGATACAAAGGATATGCCTGTCAAAATCGCTGCTGAGATTAAAGACTTTTGTGTTGAGGATTTCGGCGTTGATAAAGGCATGGCTCGTCGATCAGACCGTTATTGCCAATTTGCTTTGGCTGCTGCTTCCCAAGCAATGGAAGATAGTGATTTAGCTGGTAAGATAAAATCGGAACGATTGGGCGTTTATATAGGTTCTGGTATCGGTGGTATGCAGACGTTCATCAAAGAGTGTACAAAATTGAATGAAGAGGGTGCTAACAGAATCTCTCCATTGTTCATCCCAATGATGATCTCTAACATCGCTGCTGGAAATGTTGCTATTGCTCATCACGCAGAAGGTCCTTGTTTGCCAGTTGTAACTGCTTGTGCTACTAGTACACATGCTATTGGAGAAGCTTACAGAGCTATCAAATATGGTTATGCTGATGCTATCATCGCAGGTGGTGCGGAAGCTGCTATTAATGCTTTGGCTGTTGGCGGATTTACTAACTGTAAGGCGTTGACAAAAGCAACTGATCCTAAGGCTGCTTCTCTTCCTTTCGATGCAAGAAGAGCAGGATTTGTAATCGGTGAAGGTGCAGGTGTCGTTATCCTTGAAGAATATGAGCATGCAAAGGCTCGTGGTGCTAAGATATATGGTGAGTTGTGTGGATATGGTAATACATGTGATGCATACCATTATACGGCTCCTAAACCTGATGGTTCATGTGCATCTCGCGCTATCGCTCAGGCTTTACAAGAGGCTAACTATGATGCATCTGATGTTGTCTATGTAAATGCTCATGGTACAGGTACGCCTTTGAACGATAAGTCAGAAACCCAAGCTTTGAAATTGGCTTTCGGAGAAGATAATGCAAAGAAGTTACACATCAGTTCTTCTAAGTCAATGACCGGTCACACTCTGGGTGCTGCTGGTGGTATGGAGGTTATCGTTTCTGCATTGTCATTGCAAAACAATATTGTCACTCCAACAATCGGTTTGACTGAAAAAGATCCAGAATGTGATTTGGATTATACGCCACTTCTTGCTAAAAAGGTAGATTTGACGTTAGCTATTTCAAATTCTCTTGGATTTGGTGGTCATAACGCTTGTGTTGCTATAAGAAAAGCCTAAAATCGAAACATAAGATTATAATACTAAATTTCTAATTTTACTATAAGATAAAAACCAGACCTAACTATTCAATGATAGTGTTAGAATTATAGACCTAATGGCTACTATTTGTTCTTGTACATTGTGAAAAAGAAGGCTTGAAAAAGCCTTCTTTTTGTTTTTTGCCGGATCTCTTATTGATCTCTTATTTTACATATTCTCCGGCTTTCTCTAAAGCTGCGTTAATATTGGAGCATATGTTTTCCTTGCCTATTAGATTATCCATTTTAGCTTTTAATAACGTCTTTTCTACATGCGGATTTACACCGGAAAGGACAACTGTTATACCTGCCTTTTTCGATTGAATACATAGATTCTCCAAGTTGTGTAATCCGGTTGAGTCGATGAATGGAACTTTTCTCATTCGAATGATTCTCACTTTAGGTGTCTCTGCTACGCTTTGCATCACTTCGTCAAACTTGTTGGCAATACCAAAGAAATATGGACCGTCAATCTCATATACCTCAACACCCTTTGGTATGATCAACTTCTCTTCGTGAACGGTTACGTCCAGATTCTCTCCTGGGTCAATCTCTCCGTGGAATACTCGAATGACAGATGTTTCGCTTGTACGTCGCAAGAATAACACGACTGCAAGCAATAGTCCAATTTCAATGGCAATTGTCAAATCGAAGATGACTGTTAATATAAAGGTAACCATCAATACGGAGAAATCTGATTTCGGACTCTTCCATAAGGAAACAAAGGTTCTCCATCCACTCATGTTGTAGGCAACAAAAATCAAGACGCCGGCCAAGCATGGCATTGGAATGTAACCCACATAACGACCTAAACAGAGCAGAACCAATAAAAGAACAAATGCATGGATGATTCCAGCAACTGGTGTGCGTCCTCCATTGTTGATGTTGGTCATCGTTCTGGCAATTGCTCCTGTTGCAGGTATACCACCAAAGAAAGGAACAACAAGATTGGCAATACCCTGACCGATCAATTCTGTGTTGGAGTTATGCTTGTCGCCAATAACACCATCAGCCACCATGGCAGATAGCAAGGATTCTATTGCACCGAGCATGGCAATGGTAAAGGCCGCTGGGAATAGTCTGCGGATCACACTTACTATGGTTTGACCCTCCTCTAATTGCATGTCAGGAATAGTAGGTGTTGGTACACCTGTCGGTAATTCGTACAAGTCGCCAATGGTTTGAATGCTTGTTATACCGAAGTAGTTTTTAAGAATTAAAACACCAATTGTTGCTACGATGATAGCTACTAACGAACCTGGTATTCGCTTGGATATCTTTGGTGTGAATATGATGATTAGTAAGCTGACAATACCGACACCAAAAGCCCACCAGTTGATTTGTGTGAAATTTTGGAAATAACAGATCCATTTGTGAAGAAAGTCTGCTGGTACTTTCTTAATACCTAAACCAAACAAATCATTCATCTGCGTCGAAAATATCGTTAGCGCAATACCTCCGGTGAATCCAACAATGACAGGGTAGGGTACGAACTTGATGATGCTTCCTAGTTTCACTAAGCCCATCACTATCAGAATAACACCTGCCATGATCGTGGCAATCATCAATCCCGATAATCCATATTCTTGAATGATTCCATATATAATAACAATGAAAGCTCCCGTTGGACCACCAATCTGTACTTTTGAACCACCAAATACAGAAATGAGTAATCCTGCGATAATCGCTGTTACCAAACCTTCTGTCGGTCCGACTCCTGACGCAATACCAAATGCGATGGCAAGTGGTATCGCTACAATTCCCACAATAATTCCAGCCATAAGGTCGGTACTCAATTGCCCTTTGTCATAACTCTTGATGCAAGAGAATAATTTGGGCTCAAATACATCTTTTAGTGATGCTTTCATCTCTTTGAAATTTATTTTGTTACGTTAATAAATGTTAACTATTTAATATTCAGCGTTAAAGCAATTCTTAAAAAAGAAGTGCAAATTTACAACTTTTTTTTGAAAAACAAGGTTTGAGAAAAATCTTTTTGTGATTATTGTTATTCGCTAAAAAAAGTTTTAGTAGAGACGCATGGTCGTGCGTCTCTGCTATAATAGATTTGTGAGATTTGAATAGATTTGTGAGATTTCTCGCGAAGCGACTCGTCGTTTCCTCGCCCCAACGGCAGATTGTTGATGAAAAGGGCGAATTCTATTCGCCCGTACATTAAGCGAATAGACCAGAAAGGCCATGACAAGTCTTTGCAGTTAAGTGTAATTCCCGTAAATAAATAATGCTGGTAGGCGACCCACCAGCATTACAGCTTATTTTATTTCCCGAAGGATATTAATGATTTGTCTTAGATAGCAGATAGGCATCGGCTATGGTAAGAGCGGCCATTGCTTCGACAATAGGAACGGCGCGTGGTAGAACGCATGGATCGTGTCTGCCTCTTGCCTTGAAGGTGACTTCTTCTCCGTTGCGATTGACTGTTTGCTGGTCTTTCAAAAGCGTTGGCACTGCCTTGAAAGCCACGCGGAAGAAGATGTCTTCTCCATTGGATATGCCACCTTGTATGCCACCTGAATTGTTGGATTTGGTGCGAACAACACCATGATCGTTATAGAAAACGTCGTTCAATTCGGAACCTTTCTTTGTGACGCCCTCGAATCCACATCCATATTCAAATCCTTTTGCGGCGTTGATGGAGAGCATTGCTTGTGCAAGAATGGCGTGTAGTTTGCCAAATTGAGGTTCACCTAATCCTACAGGACAGTGTTGGATGACGCAACTGATGATACCTCCAATCGTGTCGCCTTCCTCTTTAGTCTTTTGAATAAGGTCTCTCATTGCATCGACCACTTCAAGGTCCGGACATCTGACATCGTTGTTCTCTGTCTCGTTAAAATCCAGTTCCTGATATCTCTTTTTTGTGGCGATTGAACCCACTTGTGATGTGTAAGCGTGGATTTCCACACCTAATCTACGAAGAATGAGTTTGGCGAACGCACCAGCTGCCACTTGTGCAATGGTGGTGCGAGCAGAACTTCTTCCTCCTCCTGTGTAATCTCTTATGCCATATTTTGCTTCGTATGTATAATCTGCATGAGAGGGACGATAGAGATCTTTCAAATCTGAATAATCTGTTGAGTGTTGATTCTCATTGCGGACGATGAAAGCGATGGGCGTTCCAGTAGACAACCCTTCGAACGTGCCGGATAGAATCTCAATCGTGTCACTCTCTTTGCGTGAGGTGGTCAGTTTTGATTGTCCAGGACGACGTCTATTCAGTTCTTTCTGAATGAAATCTATGTCGATGGGAATACCCGAGGGATAACCATCGATGACTCCACCGATAGCCGGTCCGTGAGATTCTCCAAAGGTGCTAATTTTCAGTATGTTTCCAAATGAGTTCATAGTCGTGTTGATTGATTAATCGTTGCAATTGCCACAACTTCCGCCGTTGCAATCGTTTCCACCGCAGCCACCACAGTCACTTCCACCGCCGCAGCCGCCGCAACCGCCACCACATTTGTGTGGATTCATAGCCACTGCAATTTCCTCTTCTGTAGCATCTCTTACTTCAATGACTGATCCTCTGAAGTTAAGGTCTTCTCCAGCTAAAGGGTGGTTGAAGTCCATTTTGACTTTATCTTTGCTGATTTTCAGAACGATACCATTCATTCTGTTGCCATCGACATCCATCATCGGAACGATGTTACCTTCTTTTATATATTCGTCGTCAAATTTGCCATCGACATAGAAAATGGATTTGTCTAATTCAACCACTCTTCCATCTTCATACTCTCCGTAAGCGTCGTTTTTGTCGATGGTGAAATCAAATGTGTCACCTTTTTTTAGTCCGCGAAGATTCTCTTCGAACTTTTCCAAAATAATGACCAATCCAAATGTAAATTTTAGAGGC
>JAFRNH010000037.1 GCA_017430235.1 Paludibacteraceae bacterium
CACTTTTTCCGTTACGGAAATCCCGTAACGTGATTTCCGTCATGCAAAGATACGGCAAATGAATTATAAAAGCAAGTTTTTTTCTTAATTTTATCTTAGAAATTGATGATTTAGAAAGAATCCTTCACTATCAGTATTCTACCGTACTGATAATGATGCTGAAAGTGTCACCGCTCAATAAATGTGGGTGCTTAGTACCCGCGAATAAACGATGAACGGAAGTAACGACTCTAATGGAGTCGCCCATTAAATATATTGGGCACTCCTTCAGAGTGCTTGTTTCCCTCATTGTTTACTATCCGCAGGTCCTGCGGACACTACGGTTATGGAGCGGAGACTGCGTTGCAGTCTTTTGGTTGAGTGTGTAAATGTTGAGTGTTTAGCGTTTAGTGTTTGGTGATGAATAGCTGCGGCTGCTTGCTCCTCAATCACAAAAACATATCTCATGCTTCTTACTTACTTACATTCAGAATTTTCCCAACAAAATTTTTTCACGAAAAAACTCAAATGAGTAGTTAAAAAATATGAATTGATGGTTTTGGTGCGTAAAATTACTGGTTTTTATTCCTAACTATCTATGTTACGACCGTAACTATATAAGTTATGAGCGTAACATATATAGTTAGCACGCTCAAATTATATGTTTTGAACGTTCAAAAATCATGCTATTTTTGCATAAAACTAACGTGTTTTGGACAATATTCAAACGTGTGTCTTGGTAAATGGTTGAAAATCAGTCTTTTGTGTAAATGCTCTCAAAATTCAATATATTCATCCAAGTAAAGATTGTTTTTAAATATCGCAAAATGGAGGGCCCTTTTTATTACTTTTTCTTGACAATAGACAAAGCAATAGTTATTTCGACATTTCTCTGGCGTATTCAAACTATGCAATGCTATTTTTCCCAATCCTCCCAATTGATGTTGGAAAGACATTGACTAACAAATTGATATAAAGGAGGGAGGTCATTGGTAACGGTTCTCCATAGTTTCAAATCAGAAATCTGAGCATAACCATGAACCAAAACATGACGCATGCCAATTATCTGATTCCACGGCAATTCTGGATGAAGATTACGAAAATCATTTGTCAGCATATTTGCTGCTTCACCAATAATTTCTATATTTTTCATAATGGCAAAATACCTCATGCGGTCAGTCAGAAACTCTTCGTAACTGACACCTTCAGCGAATTGCATGGCATTTTGAGCATACTCAAGCATGTCCTGTAATCTTCCCCTGTCTCTGGCTCTTTCTCTCATAAATTAGTCTTTTGTCTTTGTTTACCTCATTAATGGCCCAGGGGCGCAAAGTACCTTCTTCAACTAAGTCAACTTCACGACCCAATAATTTTTTGAGATCCATATAAATGCCTCCAATGGTAAAAAGGGAAACTTCTTGAGTATCATCGTATGACACCAACAAATCTACATCACTTGTCTCTGATTCTTCACCACGAGCAAATGAACCGAAAATCCATGCTTTCAACACTGGTTGTGTCTTAAAATATTCAGCGATAATCTCTGTCATTTCTGAGGTTGTCATAGGCTTCTTGATTTGGTATGTGGTGCAAAGATACAAATAAATGTAAGAATATGCAAGCGTTATTTCGACATTTCTCTGGCGTATTCAAACAATGCTTGGGGTAGGTGGCAATAGCCATCGGGGTTTTTGTCAAGATAGTTTTGATGGTATTCCTCGGCTGTATAGAAATTCTCCAATGGCTTCTTTTCTACTACAAATTTGAGAGATGAATTGTCGTCGGTTGACGAGGATGTTGTTTCTCCTTCATCCATTATATACTTTTGTTCTTCTTCATCATATATCTTTTCGATAATGGGCAGGTCTGTCTCGTCCACATAGTAGATACCTGTGCGATAGCGGGTACCCACATCATGACCTTGTTGGTTAAGACTGGTAGGGTCTATTGCCTTGAAGAACATCCGAAGGAGAAACTCCAAGTTAATCACTTCGGGATTATATACCACGTGTACGGTCTCGGCAAAGCCAGTCTTGTCAGTATAAACCTCTTGATAGGTGGGATTCTTCGTGGCTCCGTTGGCGTAGCCCACTTCTGTCTTTACCACACCCTTTATCTGTTTGAAATAATGCTCTGTTCCCCAGAAGCAACCGCCAGCAAAATAGATTTCTTTCATTGTTGTATGTCTTTTTATTGTAGTTCAGGAGTTACAAGGAGTTTCAAGGAGTACAGACAATAGTTTTTCTCATTCATATTTTCCATTCATCCTGCCAGGTGATGACGGGAATGTCGTTGTTGAATGTAATAGGCAACCAAATGTATCGTGCATCGATAGGGTGGTAAGGTCGCCAGACGTCTGCCATGAAGATAAACCTTCCGTTTGTCAGAGGAAGTACGAAAGTACTCTGTCCACCAAACGTGATTTCAGAACGTGGACCCACACAGGGATTAGGGTGTTGTACCCACGGTCCCCAGATGCTCGGAGCGGAAAACATACGAGCCTCATTAGGTTCCCATCCCGTACATCCCGACGTAATCATCCAATAGGTGTCTTTGTGCTTGAAGATAGCTGGTGCCTCGTTGTGACCAGCGGGCGACAAGCGAGTGTATCGCCCTGTGTGATGTTGGAAGTCGGGTGTGAGCTCTGCGATGTGAATGGTCAGATTGTCTTCCGATGAGAAGATATGGTAAGCCTTTCCATCATCGTCAACAAAGAGAGTCATGTCTCTCGACATCTGTCCGCCAGCGAGGTCGCGCTTGATGAACAATCCTCTGCGCACCGCTCTCATCCATCGGGGAGTCCACCATTCTTGATAGTCGGACATCTTGAATGAGTCAG
>JAFRNH010000038.1 GCA_017430235.1 Paludibacteraceae bacterium
ATATTTAGCATCAGCCAATCTCCGCACGAACTTGTCCCAGTGAGGAATGTTCTGCACCTCGTCCAGAAACACCACTGGTTTCTTACCATACAGTTCCAGATGAGCTTCCAGCAGACTGTTGAAGTCCTCCGTCTGGAATTCCGCCAGACGCTCATCCTCAAAGTCCGCAAACAGAATCTCGTCCCATCCCTTTCCTGCTGCCTGCAGCTGACGCACACGCTGATACAACAGGTACGACTTACCTGCATGTCTCACGCCAACTATCACATAATTGCCATTCTCTTCAAAGTCTGTGGGACGGTTCACAATCACCGCCTCATCCACCTCACGCTGCTTACTAATCAGGCACTGTTTGATGACATCTTTACTGATACTCATATAAATTATATTTTATACGAATTATGCAATTTTATTAAGTTTAGTTTACAAAGTTAAGCATTTTCTATAAAACAGAATTAATAAACCCTGATTTTTTACTATATTTTCACATTTTTTTATCGCAACCACTGATTTCCTGCTATCCATGTGCCAGATTTTGCCTATTGTATGGCATCAAAGATTTCCACCAGATACGACACAATCCATCTTCCACGTTGCCACTTCATCGCTATAAGTGAGTTCCACTCGCAATGGTGCTACATATTTTGCCGATGTCACTGTAATTGAATTCATCTTTTTCCACGACCTCCTTTTGTCACATGGACATGAATCGGTTCGTGTTCATTAGACCAAAAATAAAATATTAATCCAAAATACTCATAGATCTTAGGCATAATTAATAAATTTAGTAAAATAATGTCTCTTGGCATGTAGTTGTCACATCTGCAAAAAAATACTCATATGACATTTGATCTTCAACAGATTTGCCCACAAGTTGTGGGTAATTTTCAAGTACCTGATTATAAAGCAAATAAAATCGCTTGATATAGCCAATGTTTGTTGGGGATTTTGCCTTATCAATCATATGAATAAAATTACGTCATTGGGTATAACCTAACAGAGAACATAATTCTCTCTCCAACACTCAGTCTCGTAAATCATGCAGACTGCTTCTTAAGTGAAATTAATACAAAGGGAATAGCATTTAAAATTTTTTGTTTAACTTTGAGAAAAACCTAATTTACAAAACATGAAATCAACAAAATTCTTTTATCATATCTCTTTGTTACTATGTTGTATAGTGTTCTGCTTATGGAGTTGTCGAGACGAAGAAGACAAGACTCCAGAGGATTCATGGGAATCAAAACATCTTATTAGTTGTTATACCATACCTGATTCTATCGAGGTAACTTTTCACAGACAAGACTCATATTTTTATCTGGCAATAGATATGACTGGGAAGAAAATAATTTCGTATGGAATAAACGATACGTTATCTCCAACAAGAGAACTATTTGATTCCTTAGCAAAAGCAAACAATGACACATCTTGGTATGGCACATCAAGTCACATTGCTGAAGCCCTAGCATATCCAGTAAAAACTATTTCAATTATTTCGGATACAGATTATACAACAGGTTGTACTGCTGGTACAGATTGGGTGGAATTTGGAACTGTCTGCGCAGACTCTTGGGGCTCATTTGTATCAAATGGATATCCACTGCATGACGATCATGTAAAATATATAGAGAAAAAATTCAAAGATTATTCTTTAGAAGAAAGAAGTTTATGGTATGGAGGCGGATGCAGTATAAATTTTCCATATCCAAATACGCCACAGACTCATAATCTGACAGTCTCTGTAACTTTTGAAAATGGATTAACTCTTTCTACGACAAAACGCATAGATCTATATTCAAGGTGAGTTCTGTAAAATTCTCCTCCTTTAATCCAAAGAATATTATATATTTGCAAACAACAAAACACTATAGTACCATGAAAAGAACTTTATTCTCACTCATAACAATAACTATACTTAGTTGGCAGATGGCTTTTGCTCAAACCACCATCTATGTCCATCAAAAAAACAACTCATCAGTCATCACCCTTGAATCGGTGGATAGCATCACCTTTCAGGCTCCATCTCATCATGAACCTGATGTAACTATGTTCGTGGGTGGAGATATCTCCATGCTACCCAAATATGAAGAGCATGGCAACACTTACTACGACATTAATGGTAAAAAAGTAGACGTACTGCCCTTCTTTCAACAAGTAGGACTCAACAGTATGCGTGTGAGACTGTTCGTAGACCCCACCAAAGCTAGTAGAGAAAACATAGGCTCGGGCGTTGTTCAAGATCTGAATTTCGTCGTGAAACTTGGTAAACGAATCAAACAACAGGGATTCAAATTCATGTTGGACTTCCACTATTCCGACTCATGGGCCGATCCTGCTCAACAAACCATGCCCGACTCATGGAAAAATGCCTCTGCTTCCGCTCTGAACGATACACTTTACAATTATACCAAACGCTGTTTGAAAACCTTGAACGACAATGGCGCATCACCCGATTTCATCCAAATCGGTAATGAGATATCTTACGGCATGCTATGGAACATAGGAAAAGTATACCCTACTGACAATAACAACTGGAACGTCTTCTCCAATTTCCTAAAATCAGCCAGCAAAGCTTGTCGTGAAGAGTGCCCTAACGCTCAAATCATCATCCACATAGAACGTTCTGGTAAGCCAGACGTCTGCAGACAATTCTATCAAAGGATAAAAGATTACGGTATCGATTATGATATCATCGGACTTAGCTACTACCCATTCTGGCACAACGACTTATCTACTTTGAGTTCCACACTAACCACCCTGGAACAAAACTTCCCTGACAAGAAAATTCAGATAGTGGAAACGGCATACTATTATCAATGGTTGCCACAAGTAGACTACGATTTCAGTTCCATATGGCCAATCTCCGCCGAGGGACAAAAGAAATTTTTGGAAGACCTAATATCCACAATCAAAAAACATGCTAACGTCAATGGTCTATATTGGTGGTTCCCAGAGGAAAACGGTAATGGGGTGATCGACAACTGGGTCAACCGTGGTCTCTTCGACGACAACAACGGAAAGGCCTTGCCTGCTCTCTATATTTTAGGAGACTTCGCCAAATAAGAGTTGTGACTCTTATCTTTAGCGTACTTAATCAATGGTGATTGGTTCACCACTGAACCTCGGTTGTTTATTGATAATAAGATCGATAAAGAGTTTCACCCGAGCAAGTCGCTCCCTCATCATAGTTTTCAAACCATAAAATTTACCTACATCTTCCGCACAAAATCCAACGGATGCAATCTGATGATGACGTGCTAAAAAAACAGCCCTTTCATCATGAAATCTTTGTGATATGACAGTGATGGACGATTGTCCGAAAATATCTCGACAACGCACAACGGAATCTAACGTACGAAATCCCGCATAATCCAGGAAGATACGATCTTCAGGAACACCGCCTGCCACTAAATCATTCTTCATATCCGTAGGTTCATCGTACTCCACTCTCGAATTATCACCACTCACAATGATGAAATCAATTTTATGTGCGTGAAACAACTGCGAAGCCGCTTCTATACGATTCTGATAATAGTAATTCAAGCGGCCACTACCTAAATATTTTGAAGTACCCAACAGAAGTCCCACTCTATTATACGGAATCGTCTCCACATTGTTATAAAGAAACTGCTGCGTACTCTTCTTTACAGCCATATCAGTAAAGATCAAAGCAACAAGAGAGAACAGCAAAAGATCCTTGATGAGATTTTTTACCATTCTACCGTATTTTTTTATGCGTGTACATTTCATCTGAATTCAATATTTATGCTAAGGTATAAAATTACAACTGAATCTTCCTCCTTTCTCACTATTTTCTCCACACTTACCATAAGAATATTCGATTCTTTCAATTTTTTTTCATAATTTGGGTAATCGATTCCAAACACTAACCAAACGACAGAAATATGAAGAATTCTCATAAAATAATCAGCCTTTCCTTCGTGTTTTTCATCTCATCCATCTCATGGGCTGAAAACATTCGTCAAGACCTCGATTATACAGATGCAACAGAAACATTAGAAAACCCTGGCATTGGTTTTTACAGAACACAATGTCAACACTTTACATACGACAATAACAAGGCTACAAATACTTGGGGAAACCTATCTCACCTTAGAATGGACATTTCAGAGTTTTCCAACAAAGCCATCCTTAAAATAGACGAAACAACGAACGACACCACCTTTGGCATTGCTCGTCCACTCTCCGACGATATGCTCAGCGCCTTCGAAGCCACCTTAGATAATATCCGGCAACGTGGGAAGAGTGCCATTGTGCGTTTTTCTTACGACCCCTATTTCAACGGCTCCGTTAAATGCGACCCCGAACAGTCCGTTATTTTGGGACATCTCAAGCAATTAGGAGAAGTCTATGCTCGCAACACGGATGTCATCACCTACGTGGAGCTTGGTATGTACGGAAGCTATGGCGAAATGCACTCCAGCAATGTGGGAACCAACGAAAACATTGCAGAAGCCCTGCAAACACTACTTAGTTGCACACCACCAGAGATAAAGATAGGAGTCAGACGACCAGACATCATCGCCTACTGGCTCGGTGTTAATCAAGGCAATAATTATTCAGATTTCGATATTCACTCTGAAAAATTCCAACAGGCAGTCATGGCAAAGGGTGACACCATCTATAGAGTTGGCATGTACAATGATGGTTATTTGGGTTCTTACAGCGATCTGGGCACCATTGGGATGGGTGCAAGCGGACATCAATTGACCCGCGAAATGATGATTGAGTGGCTCGAAACCTACTCACAGCACACACCATACGGAGGAGAACTCGTTGCCAACTATAACGGAGACAATCCGATTAACACCCCAACCTACCTCTCTAACGAGGGCTTTCGCACCCACACCTCCTACCTCAACTACGAATGGCATCAACCCACCATACTCAGTTGGAAGGATTCCATCTTCAATGGAAACGATCCAGAATACAAGGGCGCAACAGGCTACACCTATGTTGAAAATCACTTAGGCTACCGCTTCATTCTTCGCGATGCCTACCTTCCCGATTCCGTCTCTCCAAACGACCACCTGAATGGGGAACTAAAGATAGAAAACGTGGGATTTGGCAATATGGTACAAAAAGGGAAAGTCTCTTTTGTTCTAAAAAATGAAAACAATCTGTTTGAGATAGAACCAGACTCCCCGATTGATCCACAACAATGGCTGTCAAGACAAACCACTACAGACTCCTTTCAACTCACACTACCCACATCCATTCCAGAAGGAGAATACGACCTTTTCATCCGCATTTCTAAATATGCAGATCTAACAAACGATAAGAATTACCACTGCATACAATTCGGCAACCCATCCCAACAATACGACAAGAACATCGGTGCTAATCGCATTGGGAATATTTTCATTAATTCCAAAACCACCGACCTTCAGGAGACAAAAGAGGCAAATCAAGCACTCTATCTACACGACGGATTCTTATACCTCTCAGGAGAAGGCTTTGTTAGTGTCTACAAGGCAGATGGAAAACAGATCTTGTATGCATCCGCATATTCTCAAAAGCCGATTGACCTAACCCATTACAGAGGAGAGGTTCTGCTAATTGTTATCAATACAGGAAAGAATTCATACACTTATAAAACAATTGTTCAATAACCAATGATAAAAAAAGGATAATACTTTTTATAACATCTTCAACAAGACATTTTATGATTGCCAACATCATCTTAACAAAAAATACCATTTATTGAAAATAATTTTAATTTTAATCATAGTTTGGCACGAATTTTGTATTATATTTAAAAGAATTTCAAACTAGAAATTAACAATTATAAATTTGTCCATATTTAATCAAAAAAAATACATAAGTAATTAAATTTCAATTCGTTTTATGTGATTAATTCAAACAGCCATCCACACGAGAGTGACGATGGCTGTATTTTTTTCATTAACAACAGGATAATTATTGTGGATTGTAAGGACGTAGCATGCCGCGTCCGATGCAATGTTTTCACCCATAACAGAAAAAAAAAAAAAATCCCGTTCCATCGAAGAAGAACGGGATTATATCAACTGAAATGTGAAAAATTATTCTCTACGAGTATAAACGACATCCAAACGAGGTTTTAAAGAGTCTGTCTCGCAAGATGAACCATAAAACATAGTTGAGGATAACCATAATTGTTGACGATAATAAGCCACGCCATTCTCAACCACACGTACTGCAGGTATAAGTACAAGATCGTCATCATAACAAGATCCTTTTCCACTCAATTTGTTTTGAACAGAAGAAGTAAGATAGAATGAATAGGTATTTTTTGCTGTATCAGCAGCTGCGACAAAAGAAGTGAGTCCATCAGGCAACTCATTTCGATAAAAGAAGTCAGCCACCTTACTTTTCGGCATAAGTAATAGGTATGAACTAGCTTTTAGTTTAGTATTCCAATTCAGTTCATGACGATGAAGAATCAGTTTCACCATATTAAACATAACCTTTGTCGTATCAGGAGCTTTCTTCTTTACAGAATCCATCAAAGTGTTGAATGGAAGATCGATAGCAGTATAAAGTCCGGAAGGACTGAACGTATAGGTATATTGTTCACCATTCAATGATTCAACCAAATCCGACAGGTCATCTCTTTGAACAACGTTCACACGGTTAACCGTCTTATTAGCAGACAAGAAGATGCTTGACACCAACGGATTGATCAATTTACCATCTTTTGTTTTCACCTCGGAAGCCTTCACCACTACCTCTTTTCCGTTATAAGTAGTTGTAATATCCGCATCATAATGATAGAATATTTGGATACCAGAAACAAGGATTTGCATGAATGTACCTTGATTGAAGGTATGGCTCACATAAACGCCAGGAAATAGTTTATTGAATTGCTCTTGAGTTGTGATTGTGGAGCCCTTTTGATAAGCAGAAAGGATGCGCTCTCCCACCTCATTCTCTAAAGGAATTCTAAGGATTCTTTTATTTTGGAATTGGTAATTCTTTCTACCGAGCAGTTTTTTCTTATCACAGAAATCAGACACAGATGTGCTTGTATAATATTTTTTAGTTTCCATTGGTGCAGACAGTTCATACACCGAGATAGCCTGCATAGCTGTCGTATCACCATAAACCAAGTCGGAATATTGGATATAAAAGTGAGTAGAATCGACCACAACATTAGATGGAGATGTGATTGATTTGATAACGCCATACGAACTATCAATATCATTCAGCAAAGTTTTCAAAATACCAGAAGTTACAGAAGAGGAAGCAACAACATTTGTGTCTGGCACGAACAAGCCATCCACACGTCCATCCAACTGAGTCATAAACTCAGCAGCCACCTCACCAAACTTAGCATCACGATATCTGCCCAATATAAAGTAATCGTATCTGCTCAAAACAGAGTCGGTCAAAACAGAACTAGTAACTACATCTACTTTATTAGAATAGGTTGATAATACATCTTCCGAAGGCTGAATGGAAGAACCCACACCCTCATCATCTTCACAACTTAGCAGTGCGGTTAATGGAATTACCATCCATAACAATCTAAAAATTCTCGACATTTCCGAAAATATAATTTACGGTGGGCGCTATATCAACCCACAATTCATACAAACTTTTTTGTCTAATCGATGAATTATAAAAATTCACCTTATAATAGAAACGTATCTTTAATCAGCATAGTATATGTGTCATCATCATTTGCATGACTCCAACACTTTGTCGTAAAACTCGTTATAAGCATCGACATAGTTATCAGCATCTGGGGTTGGCAAATAAAGTTTTCCTGATTTTGCCACATAATCAGCCAACTCTTTGTTAACTGATGGAGAAGCGATAACGGCACCATCTGAATATTCCAAAGCAAACTTCGTTAAATCTGCAAATGAAACTTCTTTATGCAAGATACTCTTCAAATCATCATCCGTGATACCATCCAATTTCAGTTTTTCAG
>JAFRNH010000039.1 GCA_017430235.1 Paludibacteraceae bacterium
ATATACTTTTTGGTTGTCGCTACCTTTGAAGTAGTGATTCCAAAGTGCATCAAGTTTTCCTTGAATCTCCTCATCAGTTTTTCCAAGATATTTTTTGAATGGAGAAGGGTAAACACCAGTGTAGTATGCACCAGATTTTTGAGAACCATCGTCATCGCATGAAGGACCGAAGTAAGCACCGTTTTCATCGAAGAAAGTAGATGCTGTATTAGGTTGAGGTTCGGAGCAGTCGGTGCATGGTGGCTCGCTACCACCGCAGTTCTCTACTGTGATAGAAGAGGATTGTGTTATGACTTTGCTCTTAGTGTTGGTGATGGTCAACATACCCTTACCTGCTGCTTGTGGTTTCCAATCAACAGAACCTGCAGCAGTGATGTTATCTTTGATCACATAACCTGCCACACCAGAGAATTCAACGTAGTTGATGTTACAACCTGCGCCATCGTTTGTTGACTTGATGAATAATCTCATCTTGCTAGTGGATACAGGATTGAATGTTGTTGTGAAGTCATGACCTACGGATTTGCCTGTATAAACAGTTTTCCAAGAGCCATTCTCATCGTATTGAACTTCGAAAGCTGTTATCGTACTATATTCTGTACATTCGTCAATCTTGATACCACCAACGGATTGAGACCTGCCGAGGTTAAATTCTACCCATTCGTCAGAACCAGACATTGATCCCCAACGGCTGTTTCCTCCGTGACTTCCATCATCATCCAAGATCTTATCTACTGTCCAGTATGGGTTGTCTTCTGTTTCACCCCACTCAGAAGATGCTTTAACGCTAGAGATGGAGATCTCAGTAGAACTTGAACCAGTTCCCCAGTTCAAAATGTAAGTTCTATCATTGAAATCACCTGAAGCTGTCCATGTTACTTTGTAAGTGGAGTCCTTGCAATATTTGTCAGCTTTGTCAACAGATATTGTGAACTCAGGATCTGGTACAGCTGGTGTACCTGAACCAACGACAATGTTACCACCGTTTGGAATGGCTTTGAAATATACATAGCCATTCTTCTCCTCAAATTCAATTTCCTCATCGTTTTGAGTTACCGTAAGGTTTGCCCATCCGTCTTGCATTGGAACACGAATTGAAAGAGGGTAGTTCCACTTGCAAAGTGTGTTGCTAGTCAAACTGGAATTGAGTGTCAATGAGTAGGTTTCGCTACTGTTATCACTAGAAATCTTTTTCAATGTGGCATTGTCACGTTCTTTCAGATACATGATGGCATCACGAGCTGTACATACCCAATAGTCTTTTCTGTTTTGATCCAACCATGATAATGATCCTGTAAGGGTCTCTTCACTTGTTACTGAATAGTTACCCCATGGGTTGTGGTTTGAGATACCGTGGATTAAGAATGTGACCCAATTGCCATTGGCTTGCTGGCATTTAGAAGTAACTCCACTCGAATTGTTAATTCCTTGTGTTCCACACATGGAGCAGTCCCATCTAGACAAATCTGATGGAGATTTGCTGGTGATAGTTCCACCACACAAACGACCACCGATGTAGTATTTAAGCACATCGTTTCCTAAGTGGATACAGTTTGGATAAGCTATGGTCAAACAAGGCTCTCCAATGTTGTTTTCAATTGCACTTTTTGAAGGTTGTAACTCTGTCGCACTGGCATTGTCGTGAGATTGTGTGTGACTACCGATTTCATGTCCTTTTTGCGCCAAACCTTTATAAGTGTTCCAACTGCTTGAGTTCGCTTGATTTGTTATCATGTAAAAGGAACCTCTGAAACCGTACTTTTCAAGCTGTTGTGCAGCCCAAGTGTGTGAACTTGATTCGCCTGGCGCATCGTCGAAGGTGAATGTCACAGCTGTCTTGCAGAAATTCTCCCATGTCGCAATTTCTTGCGAGTATGCAGAACTAGTGCAAAAGGCTGCTGCTGTTAATAATGCTAATACTTTATTTTTCATGACTTTAAATATAATAATGGTTAATTTTAATTTCTTGTAAGCATATGGCTTCTGACTGGCAAATATACAAATTTTCTTTAAGAAACTATAAAAATTGAGAGAAAGTCTCTTTTTTTTCAACGAAAGTAGTTCTATGTTCTATTTAAAACTTTTATTTTTGCGCAAAATATCATTTTGTCAATGAAAGTATTTCGTTTCTTGGGAGTTATTCTTCCCATTTTCTCTTTTACCTCTCTTTTTTCGGCTGATTTGTCTGGAACTGTCATGGACAAGGAGGATGGTAATACATTGCCGTATGCAACGGTGGAACTTTTGAACGTAAAGGATTCTTCTTTTGTGAAAGGAGAGGCATGTGATTTGGAAGGTGCCTTTTCCATTAAAAATGTAGAGGTGGGCCCCTATCTGTTACGTGTCTCCTTTATGGGTTATAATACTGTCTATCGCAACATTCAGGTGAAGGAGGTGCAGGAGCGACCTCTTCGTGTAAGGATGGTGGCCGACAAGGTGATGTTGGAAGAGGTGAAGATCTTGGCAGCGGCTACGCCTGTGGTGGTGAAAGAAGATACGTTGGTTTATAATGCTGAGGCGTTTCGTGTGATGGATGGTGCCATGCTGGAGGATTTGGTGAAGAAATTGCCGGGTGCTCAGCTTTCAAAGGATGGTAAACTAGTGGTGAATGGAAAAGAGATAAAAAAAGTGTTGGTGGATGGCAAAGAGTTCTTCTCAAATGATCCTAAAGTCTCTTTGAAAAATCTTCCTGCCAATATTGTTGATAATATTAAGACCTATAATAAAAAAAGTGACTCTGCTACAATGACGGGAGTGGATGATGACGACGATGAGATGGTGCTGGATCTGACGGTCAAGAAGGGAATGAAGAACGGATGGATTGGCAATTTCACTGGTGGCGCGGGACATGATCTTTATGAGACTCATCCTGACTTCCGATATGAATTAGGAGCCAACCTTAGTCGCTTTAAGGAGAATTCCAATTTCTCTGTGATAAGTTCTCTCAACAATGTGAATAGTACGGGATTCACAGATGGTGGTATGTCGTATAATGGTCAGAACAGAGGTGCTGGCAATGGTATTACCACTTCTGGAATTTTGGGTGTTACGTTTGCAAAAGAAAAGAGCAAACAGTTTGAATATGGAGGTAATGTGCAATATAGACATACCAAGAACGATGTGGAAAAGAAAACGAAGAAGGAGACATTCAGAACCAGTGGATCAACATTCAGAAATGACGAGTCGACTTCCCAACGTAAGGGCGATGATGTCTCGACCGAATTCCGTTTCAAGTGGAATCCTGATTCCATGACCAACATTATGTTCCGTCCGGTTCTCAACTATTCTCATTCCAATACGGAAAGCCATACACTAACGGACAACTTTACTACCGCTCGTTTGAGAAACAATAATAAGGTCTCAGATCAAACGTCGACCAGCGACAAGTTAGGTTTCAACGCTTCACTTCGTTTTCTACGTAAACTGAATACAAAAGGAAGAAACATTTCGTTTGCAGCTGGAACAACAGGCAACACCTCTCCATCGGATGTCTATAACACCTCTTCCACCCATTTCTATACCTATGATGAGGAGGATCAGTTGGCAGAAGATTCACTCTTTATGACAGATAGATATACCGATCGAAAGAGC
>JAFRNH010000040.1 GCA_017430235.1 Paludibacteraceae bacterium
TCTACGATGGGACGGTCTCAAAACGGATGATTTTCCCATTAATTTTTATTGCAAAAAATTTATATTTGTACAATCAACAATTGAACACATGACAAAGAAACTCCTCACATCGCTTCTTTTGTGCGCCAGCAGCGCTCTCCATGCAGCCAATTACCTTACGTTCACGGCGGCGGTGGATAATTCCTCGTTCGGACTTCTCGATGAAGGTGAAAACTATCCCTTCATACAATATTCTTTGGATGATGGAAACACATGGGATGATATGCCGTACAACACACTCATCCTTCTGGAACACAAAGGCGACAAAGCCATGCTCAGAGGAGTGAACCCAAAAGGATTCTCGAAAGGGTGGCAAAAATACACAAGTTTTGTCATGCAGCGAGGGGCTATTGCAGCTAGCGGCAGTGTGATGAGCTTGATTGACGGAGAAGGGTATAGCCAGGATCTTCCGGCATCCTTTTGTTTTTATCGGTTATTTTACGCTTGCGACGGTTTGATACAGGCTCCAGAATTACCTGCTATATCATTACTAACTGAATGGTGCTATTCGGACATGTTCTGCAAGTGTACCAGTCTCACAAAAGCTCCTAAACTTCCTGCCCTCTACCTGAATGAGGGATGTTATGCCGGGATGTTTATGGGATGTGTTAACTTGGTAGAAGCACCAGAATTGCCAGCTTCCTGCGTGAAAGAAAAATCCTACCAGATGATGTTCCAAGATTGTGCCAAAATCTCCAAAATCAAGGTCAATATTACACAATGGGGGGAGATTGAACCTATGACGGTGATAGAAGAATACAGAGAGTACGAAGATTTTCTTATATTTCCATATGCCGAGGATTGGCTCAAAGGTGTTTCACCACATGGCACCTTCATCTGTCCTGACGGATTGCCGGAGGAGCGAGGGGATGATCGGATACCTCAAGGATGGAAGATAGTTAAGAATTAACTGTACGTTGCGTGTAGAGACGCACGTCCGTGCGTCTCTACGATGGGACGGTCTCAAAACGGATGATTTTCCCATTAATTTTTATTGCAAAAAATTTATATTTGTACAATCAACAATTGAATATATGATAAAGAAAATCCTCATCTTGCTCCTTTTGTGCTCCACCAGCGCCCTGCATGCCGCCAACTACCTTACCTTCACGGCAGAGGAGGGAAGTTCAGCGTTCGGCATCAAAACCCAAAGGATCAACTACTCGAACGACCCCCTGCTCAAGAGCGATATCCCCAACGTGCAATACTCCCTGAACGGAGGAAAAACATGGAAGGCACTACCAAACGATACCCTCATCCGCCTGAAAAGAAAGGGCGACAAAGCAATGCTGAAGGGGATGAATCCAGAAGGCTTCTCGAATAAATTAATATATACTATGTTCTTCATGGAAGGGTCCATCGCCGCCAGCGGTAGCGTGATGAGCCTCATCGATGAAAAGGGCGAAAGTTTAGCCATCCCGGGAGAATACTGTTTCTACCGCCTGTTTGAGGAATGCAGCAGTCTGACACAAGCCCCACAACTACCCGCAAAAAAATTAGCCGTTGAGTGTTACTCACATATGTTCAGCTGGTGTACAAGCCTCACACAAGCTCCTAAACTACCCGCCACCCAACTAGCAGAAGGATGCTACGGAGAAATGTTCAACAGATGTACCAGCCTCAAACAAGCCCCCAAACTACCCGCCACAGAAATGAAAACGGAATGCTACGCAAGAATGTTCAGCTGGTGTACAAGCCTCACACAAGCACCTAAACTACCCGCCACAAAACTGGCAGACTATTGCTACGCAAGAATGTTCAGTTGCTGCACCAATCTCGCACAAGCGCCGCAACTACCCGCCACCACACTGGAGAAGGCGTGCTACGGAGAAATGTTCAACAGATGTACCAGCCTCAAACAAGCCCCCAAACTACCCGCCACAGAAATGAAAACGGAATGCTACGCATGGATGTTCAACGGATGCGACAGCCTCGCACAAGCGCCAGAACTACCCTCCACAGCACTGGCAAAGGCGTGCTACGCAGGCATGTTTCGTGGGTGCACCAGTCTTACTCAGGCACCGCAACTACCCGCCACAAAATTAGCGCCTCAGTGCTACGAAGAAATGTTTTGTGGGTGCATCAAACTATCCGAAATCAAGGTGGGGTTCACCGATTGGGGCACAGAGTATGAATATTATGGAAAAAAACGCTCGGACACCCACATCTGGCTCTCCAACGTCGCACCCAACGGTACATTCATCTGTCCCAAAGAACTACCGAAGGAGTCCGGGGAGAACAGGATACCGGAAGGATGGGAAATAATTAAAAAATAACCATGCCGCAGGTTCACACCTGCGTCTGTGATATGGCATCCTTTCAGGATTGGGATGGTGCATGGATCATTCATGGGCATCGCGTGTAGAGACGCACGGCCGTGCGTCTCTACGATGGGACGGTCTCAAAACGGATGATTTTCCCATTAATTTTTATTGCAAAAAATTTATATTTGTACAATCAACAATTGAATATATGATAAAGAAAATCCTATTGCTCCTCTTCTTGTGCGTCACCAACGCCCTCCATGCCGCTAATTACCTCACCTTCACGGCTGAGGCGGACAGTTCATCGTTCGGTATCCATAGCGAATGGGGAAACAATAATCCTGATGTGCAATACTCTCTGGACGAAGGAAAGTCATGGGAAAAACTCAAAAGAGACACGCTCATTCCTCTGATACACAAGGGAGACAAGGCTTTGTTGAGAGGATATAACCCACAAGGCTTCTCATCAAAGGTTTCCATGAGGGATTACACCCATTTCATAATGACTGGATTCATCGCCGCCAGCGGTAGCGTGATGAGTCTGATTGATGGTGTGGGCGAAAGCAAGGCCATCCCCAGCGAAGCGTGTTTTCAATATTTATTTGAGTATTGCGCTGGCTTGACGAAGGCTCCCGAACTGCCTGCCACAAAATTGACCGATGAGTGTTACAGCTTTATGTTCGAAGGCTGCAAGGCTTTGATACAAGCACCACAACTGCCTGCAATGGAGCTAACCGAAGAGTGCTACAGAGGAATGTTCGAAAAATGCTACAGGCTAAACCAAGCGCCACAACTACCCGCAACAGAAATGGCCGATTGGTGTTATATGGAGATGTTCAGTAGGTGTTACAGCCTAACCCAAGCGCCTGAGTTGCCTGCCACGAAATTGGCCGATTCTTGTTATGAAGAGATGTTCAAAGAATGTATCAGTCTGACCCAAGCGCCACAACTGCCTGCAACAGAACTAGTCAAAGAGTGCTACAGAGAAATGTTCAAGGAATGTAAGAATCTGATGCAAGCACCTGAGCTGCCAGCCAAGAAGTTAGCCGAATATTGTTATGATGGCATGTTCAGTAAATGCAATAATCTGACTCAAGCGCCACAATTGCCTGCCACCGAATTAGAGAAATCATGTTATGTTGGAATGTTCTCAGGATGCAGCAATCTGACGCAAGCACCTGAGTTGCCTGCCACGAAACTATCCTATGCTTGCTATTCGATGATGTTCTCAGATTGCATCAGTCTCACACAAGCACCAAAACTGCCTGCCACTGAACTGGCGGATGGCTGCTATAGGAGTATGTTCTCACACTGCACCAGCCTAACACAAACTCCCAAACTGCCTGCCATGCAATTGGCTAAAACCTGCTACACATTCATGTTCGATAGTTGCATCAGTCTCACCAAAGCACCTGCATTACCTGCAAAGGAGATGCAGGAAGCTTGTTATAGTTGTATGTTCCGCAAGTGTACCAACCTAAACAAAGCACCTGAATTACCTGCTACGCGATTGGCGGATGGCTGTTACGAAATGATGTTTTGGGAATGCAGTAATCTCTCTGAGGTTAAAGTTAATTTCACAAATTGGGGAGAATACAGACAGTTATACTCCCGTAAGTGGGATGCTAGATCTTGCTCATTAGTGTTTTTGGCCAGTGACCCTCGTTCTAAAATAATTTCCACTATGATTTCAATGAATTTTCCACATGAAGGATTGGATACTACTCTTTGGCTCGAAGGCGTCGCCCCAACCGGCACCTTCATCTGCCCGAAAGGGTTGCCGAAGGAGGTCGGGGAGAGCAGGATACCGGAAGGATGGAAGGTAATTGAGAATTAAGAATTATGAGTTATGAGTTAAGAATTAAGGATTAGGAATGGCGGTTCGATGGAACCAATTTTGATTTACGATTTGACGATTTACAATTTACTATTTAGATGCACGCGATTCATGATTGAGGAGGGTGTGCGTGTAGGGTGCAGGTCGCGTGTAGAGACGCACGGCCGTGCGTCTCTACGTTGGGACGGTCTCAAAACGGATGATTCCCATTAATTTTTATTGCAAAAAATTTATATTTGTACAATCAACAATTGAATATATGATAAAGAAAATCCTATTGCTCCTCTTCTTGTGCGCCACCAGCGCCCTCCATGCCGCCAACTACCTCACCTTCACGGCCGAGGCGGATAGTTCTGCGTTCGGTATCCATAGCGAATGGGGGAACAACCCCGACGTACAATACTCCCTGGATGGAGGAAAGACATGGACAAAACTTACAAACGACACGCTTATCCCCCTACCCAACAAGAAGAAAGCACTGCTGAGAGGATACAACCCGCAAGGGATATCAAGGGACTTTGGCGAGGTCACCCACTTCGTCATGACCGGTCGCATCGCCGCCAGCGGTAGTGTGATGAGCCTGATTGATAATGTGGGCGAAAGCGTGGTCATACCCAATAGCTCATGTTTCCAATCCTTGTTTGATGGCTGTGCCAGCCTGACGCAAGCACCCGAATTGCCTGCCATATATTTGACTGATAAATGTTACGCATGGATGTTTTTAGGATGCACAAATCTTAAGGAGGCGCCTCAACTGCCTGCCATGCAACTAACAGGATGGTGCTACAGAGGTATGTTCTCTAAATGTACCAGTTTAACAGAAGCACCTAAACTGCCCGCCACGCAGTTGGAGATTTGCTGTTACAATGATATGTTTTCAGGATGCACAAGCCTGACGGAAGCCCCCATATTACCCGCCACTCAATTACAATATTCTTGTTATGCTTATATGTTCAGCAAATGTACCAGTCTGACACATGCGCCTCAACTACCTGCCACACAATTAGCGATGTCTTGCTATCAGGGCATGTTCAGCGGATGTTCCAGTCTGACAGCAGCACCCGAACTGCCTGCCATACAATTGCAGGCG
Organism: Paludibacteraceae bacterium; assembly: GCA_017430235.1. Taxonomy (GTDB): domain Bacteria; phylum Bacteroidota; class Bacteroidia; order Bacteroidales; family Paludibacteraceae; genus UBA1181. Next base: position 5,231 of record JAFRNH010000040.1, read on the forward strand.
GATTGTTATCATAACATGTTTAACAAGTGCACCAACTTAACAAAAGCGCCCCAACTACCGGCCACATCCTTAGCAGATGGGTGTTACTATGGAATGTTCATGGGTTGCACTAGTCTGACCAAAACACCTGAATTGCCCGCCACCACATTGACGAATTGGTGTTACAGAGAGATGTTCATGGATTGCACCGGACTAACAGAGGCATCGCAAATACCAGAAGATCATGGACATTACTACACCTACGATGACATGTATAAAGGTTGTACCAACCTTCCTCCGACATTCCAACTTATCCGTAAGACACCTGCCCCAAAGCAAGAGCCAACTATCAACTCTGCGGAGCTATTCCCTGTAATAAAAGGATTTTCACCCAACAAATGTCTTACCTTCACGGCGGAATCGGACAATGTACAGATCAGCATAGAGAACAAAGGCCAAGGGAAGATATATCCTAATGTCCAATACTCCACAAACGGAGGAAAGAAATGGAAGGTTCTTAGGATCGGTGAACAAATCAAGTTGCTACACAAGGGTGACAAAGCTTTGCTAAGGGGATATAACCCACAAGGTTTCTCATTCGCCCCCGACTCGTACATACGCTTCGTCATGACCGGTCGTGCCGCCGCCAGCGGTAGCGTGATGAGCCTGATCGACGGTATAGGGGAATGTCAAAAGATCCCCAACGATTATTGCTTCGCTTGTTTGTTCGACTCATGTGCTAGTCTGACGCAAGCACCCGAACTGCCCGCCACACAGTTGACCGAAGGGTGTTACATGAAGATGTTTTTAGGATGCACAAATCTAAAGGTGGCGCCGCAACTACCTGCGACACAATTGGCAAGAGGATGTTACAGTCGTATGTTTTCAGAATGTACCAGTTTGACAGAAGCGCCTGAACTGCCCGCTACACAGTTAGACGAATGGTGTTACGTTGACATGTTCAAAGGGTGCACCAGTCTAACCGAGGCACCACAACTGCCTGCCACACAAACATTCAATGGTTGTTATAACAACATGTTCAAAGGTTGCACCAGTTTAACCGAGGCACCGCAACTGCCTGCCATACAACTCACGAGAGGTTGCTACTTCTCCATGTTCGATAGTTGCACTAGCCTGACCAAAGCACCTGAACTACCCGCCACTATTATGGTATCAGAATGCTATGCTAGAATGTTCAAAGGATGTGTCAATCTGAAAGAGGCACCCGAACTGCCCGCTAAGAGGTTAAGTTGGAACTGCTATCTGCAGATGTTCGTTGGATGCACACAATTGGAACAGGCTCCCGAACTACCCGCCGATGTTTCGTTTGAAGGCTGCTATCAGGAGATGTTCGCAGGATGCTCCAGTCTGAAAGAAGCGCCACAACTGCCCGCCCCGTTCATGACGAAGGATTGCTACAGGGGTATGTTCAAAGGATGTACTAGTCTGACACAGGCTCCCGCGCTGAACGCCACAAGGCTGGTCGATGGTTGCTATACCGAGATGTTTGAAGGATGCACCGGTCTGAAGGAAATACCTCAATTGCCGGAAATCTCTCTGGACTACAGAAAATTTAATCAGTCAAAGAAAGGCTATAAAACAGGGAAGAGCATTGTGAGTTTAGGTAACGACACAATCCGTTTATACATTTTAAGCATTAACTGGTGGTTCAAACAATACCTCGCAGGTACCAATTTTAAGTTAGAGGACAACGGTATTCTGAAGATTCCAGATCTGAAAGGGAAAGATCGGTTTATGAAATGCGAAGGTCACAACATCACCAACTTTACGGTCTCACCACTGAGCGACAATCGTTTCTATCTGGAAAGCGTCGATATAGCAACCCTTCCTACGGACAAAGAGGTGAAGCTAACGACAACCTCTCCTGAGGGAGAATTATTGGCGGAGGTTAAGATCCATATCTCGAGACCCACCTTCTATCTAAAGATAAACGACCAACTGGTGAAAATCGACAGTGCATCCGTCATGCCCTCCTTCAAGGAAGAAGATAATGTAAGTTTTGTCGTCTTTGATGAAAATGGCAAGGAGATGGAGGTGACGCATCGCGACATAAAGACAAAAGGAGCGCCGCCCATCGGCAGTAAACTCATTGAAAAAGGAGGCGAACTCAGCATCCCCGAAAAAAAATGGATCCTTAGTTCTCCTCATAATCCTTTTGAAATCTACATTATGTACAAGAATGAGGAAGGGAAATCCTGGCAAATATGGATACCATTCTTTCGGGGGAAATGATTTATTAAAACATAACCCATTCATTCATGGGCATTGCGTGTAGGAACGTGGCGTGCCGCGTCCGCGTGGGGTGTACGTTTCCTGTTGCGTGTAGAGACGCACGGCCAAGAGACGCACGGCCGTGCGTCTCTACGATGGTACGACACAAAACGAATAATCACACACCATTAATTTATTGCTAAAAAAAATTATATTTGCAATAATTAGAAACTTTAACCATCATAGACACAAATATAATGTTATGAATAGAGTATTGTTATTGATAATCGGTTTTATGGTATCTATGAGCGTTGTGGCGCAGGATAAAACAGTCAATTATATGGAATATGAGGAGGAGAAGACTCCTGCTCCTTTGACGAGATTGAAGACCTCAATGACTGTTTTTCGTCCGAATAGCGATACAATCTGTGTGAATTTCAAAAGGGAAAAAGATATATCTGAGTTCTTCACAGGAATTTTCTTCAAACGGGTGAGCGAAAATGTTCTGAAACTTTCATCCACTCGACTCAAAGATCGTTTCCTGTCATGTGAAGACCTCCCCATTGTAGATTATTCTGTCGAGATGCTTAGTGACGGACGTACTTATCTAAAGGAACTTCGATTAGTGGTGCCTCCCAAGAAAGAGAAAGTTGTTTTAACGACCACCGACGCAAATGGAGAGGTGTTATCGGAAATCGAACTTATACTCTCACCTAAGATGACTTTTTACTTGGATATAAACGGTAAAAAGATATTATTAGATGACTTTCTAACCAAAAGGCCCTACTTTGAGGAAACGGATGATGTCTCTTTGGTGGCTGTCGCTGATAATGGTAAAATGATGAAGGTGGAGAAACACTTGCTATTCGGTCGTCAGACGATGGGATTTGCATTTACAGAAGGACCTTTCCTCTCATTATTTGAGAAACAATTATTTCTTAACAGTTCTTCAGTTACATTCGGATTTCGAATTTGCTTTGGAGATGATAAAAATAATTCATGGGATGTATCTATATACCATTTGGATGATTTGCTTAATAAGTAGTTTTTAATTTATAAAACAGTTGAGATGAACAGATTTGTATTATGTATAATCGGTTGGTTAATGTGCTTCGTATCTGTGGCACAACAGACCTCTGCTGAGACAGAACAGGATGAATCAAATAAAATCATACAGGTGGAGTTTAGAAGTGATCCTAGGAGCGGAGATACGATGGCGTTATTTATAATCAAGGCACGGCATGTAAACACACGTATGATTTTATTGCAAAAAATCTATATTTGTACAATCAACAATTGAACACATGACAAAGAAACTCCTCATCTTGCTCCTTTTGTGCGTCACCAGCGCCCTCCATGCCGCCAACTACCTCACCTTCACGGCGGAGGCGGATAGTTCTGCGTTCGGTATCATAAACGTAGGGAGCAACAACCCTAATGTTCAATACTCTTTGGACAAGGGGAAGCGGTGGATGACGCTCGACACCAACACGGTAGTTATATTGGCAAAGGAAGGGGACATGGCTTTGTTGAAAGGAAATAATCCCAGTGGGTTCTCCCATGGTAAATATATATACACCTCATTCACCATGACTGGTTCCATCGCCGCCAGCGGAAGCGTGATGAGTCTGATAGACAACAAAGGTGATAGTAAGGTTATTCCTTGCAAATGGTGTTTTAATAGACTATTCGCGGAATGCACTAGCCTTGTCAAGGCGCCCCGATTGTCTGCCACCCAATTGGACGTGGAGTGTTACCTCGATATGTTTTGGAAATGCACCAACCTGACCAAAGCGCCTGAACTACCCGCCACGAAACTATCTATAGGTTGCTATTGGGCAATGTTCGCCAGTTGCACCAACCTGATTCAGGCACCTGAACTACCTGCCGATTCAATGAAAAGCGGATGCTACTACGCCATGTTCGCAGGTTGCACCAACCTCACCCAAGCGCCGAAACTACCCGCCACCAAACTGGCAGATGCTTGCTATCGTAGTATGTTCTCGAACTGCACAAGTCTGACCGATGTACCAGATCTGTACGCCAAAGAAATGGACTGGGAAAGTTGTTCGCACATGTTCGCAGGCTGCACTAGTCTCACCCAAGCACCTGCACTACCAGTCACACGGTTTGGAGAAGGGTCCTGCTGGCGGATGTTCGCCAATTGCACGAGCTTGACAGAGGTGCCAGATTTGTACGCTGAAAAAATGGACTGGGAAAGCTGTGCAGAGATGTTCACCGGTTGCACCAGTCTTGTCAAGGCGCCCTCACTATACTGCACAAACATAAATAATCGTTGCTATAGAAGAATGTTCAAGGGTTGTACTAGCTTGGAACAAGTGCCCGAACTACCCGCCACGGAGTTGTACGCATATTGTTACACAGAGATGTTCGATAGTTGCATCAGTCTAAAGGAAGCCCCCGAATTGCCTGCCACGGAGTTCTCCGAATATTGTTATGCAAGAATGTTCAAAGATTGTATCAACCTTTGCTCCATAAAGGTTTGCTTCGATAGCTGGTATAGGTATCATCAAACTATGTTAGATTGTTCTAATCCTTCATTTACGGATGGTTGGCTCTCCAATGTTGCTCCGACTGGCACCTTCATCTGTCCCGAATCCCTAATAGAATTGTTTGAAGAGGACAAAATACCTATTGGGTGGAGAGTGATGCACACTGAGGAATAGTAAATAAAAGCCTCTGGCACCGCTGTAGGGAGGTGGCGTGCCGCGTCTGTCTTGGCATGTCGCATCCGTAGTCTGTCGTGCGCATTAATGAAACAATTTTGGGACAACGAACTCCCAATCCGTAACGCGATGTCGCCAACCCCAAGGGGGGGGGGGGGTGGTATATCACAGGCACGGGTGTTAACCCGTGTATGAAAATGGATCGTGCGGTAATGGAACCCCAGAGGGGTGACACATAATTCCTGCAGTGTCGCCCCTCCGGGGCTAACATTCATCATCGGTCATCCATTACGCAGGGGTTAACACCCCTGCCTATAGCGTTACATTCCTTCGGAATTTGGGTGGTGCATCATTCAATAGATTTGATGATTAATAAAAATCGGATTACGTGGCAATGTACCGTAACGTTCCGCCACCAACCCCAAAGGGGTGGTATATCATAGGCACGGCATGTAAACACACGTATGATTTATTGAAAAAAAAATTTATTTTTGTAAATTCAACAATTGAATATATAACAAAATAAAAATTCCTTATTGCATATCAATTGGGGATGGAACGGGAATAATAACGGATATTTTGCCGAAGGTTGCTTTAATGTCGTAGATGCAGTCCAGTTTGATTCACAGAAAGGCACATCCATTAGTAAATATAAGTATAATCATAAAATTCACATAGCATGGAAATAATGCGCAAACTCACCATATCAAAAGTATTGTTGTTGATCTTCACAACTATAATTATACAATCATGTAAGAATCAGGAAGAACCAGAAGCAACATGGTATTCCAATCATGCCATTCAAAAATACATAATGCCTGATTCTATTACCGATTTAACATGGAAGTTTATCGGAGAGGATACTATCCTAGTAGGTTTCTGCTTGAACGGAGAGAATGTATTGTCGGGAGAAGCGCCTAATGATGCTGAAAACAAGCATCCTATGTACGACTATTTTGTAAAGAAATACCATGATACTTCATGGGGAGGAAGGACATTCTATTTTGCTTGTGCCATTGCATATCCTATAGAAAACATCTCAATTGTTGCCGACAAGGATTATGACGAGAATCATTATGCAGGTGATGACTTAAACGATGTGTTATTTGTCGGAATACAATCATGGGGCGAGTTTGTATTAAATGATTACCCTAAAAATATGGAACACTGTCAATATGTAGAGAAACCATTTAAAGATTTTTCAAAAAATGAAAAAAGCCTTTGGTATGGTGGCATAGGGTTCCGTCTGCCCAAACCAACACTCTCCAAAGACTTCAATCTAACAATTACGATAACCTTTGAAGAAGGACGTACCCTATCGACAACCACTCATATAGAATTTTGATGAAATATCATAGATGGGTTTTTATCACCCCACCTATATTTTAGCCACAAAAACTATCAACCAATAAACGAGAGTTCCGCCCCCTCCTCTCTCACCTTCAACTCCACTGGTGCTCCATGCATAAGCGCACGATTATCCGTCACATGGCCGAATGGGAAACCGAACGCAATAGGTATATCTCTATCTCCCACTGCCGCCAAAAAGATCTCTTCCAACGTTTGATTCATAGAACGATCTGGTTCGATATCAGCAAACTGTCCTAATACCAAACCTTTTATTCCATCAAAAATACCAGACAAACGCAAATTCTGAACCATACGATCGATATGATACATACGTTCGCTCAAATCTTCGATGAATAAGATTTTACCCTCTGGACGCACCGCATAGGGGGTTCCCGTCAAGGCATATAAAAGCGAAAGATTACCACCAACCAGTTCTCCAGTGGCAACTCCCGCACGATTGTATTTCTTTCCTTTGGTGACTTTATAGGAGACCTCCTTGCCGAACAGCATATTCTTCAGAGAGGTAACAGCCTTTTTATTATCACTCTGATGTGCTAACGCCTTCGCCATAACGCCATGGATAGAGGCGAATCCCTCCTTCTCAAAACGCGAATGCAGAGTGGTTATGTCACTAAACCCAATCAACCATTTAGGACGTTGTGCAAAGCCTTTGAAACAGAGTTTGTCCACTATACGAAGAGCTCCATAGCCACCACGTCCGCAAAGAATAGCAGCAATAGAAGGGTCATCCATCGCTTGTTGCAAATCAAACAAACGTTGTTCATCACTACCCGCATAACGGCCATACTTACCTTTTGCATAGGCACCCACCACGGGAACCAATCCCCAGGAAATCAATGTTGCACATGCACCATCAATCAAAGCAGGATCAACCGCTCCCGCAGGCGAAACAATAGCCACCTTGTCTTTCGGACGCAGGAAGGCTGGTCGAATACAATCCTTTACCGCCATATTCTTAATGATTTGTGAGTTTGAAAAAAAGACAACGAAGATACACTCTCCGTTGTCTTTAATGTATTAAGCCAATAAACTCTTCACCTTATCAGAGATAGCTTTTCCTTCAGCCTTGCCGGCCAATTTCTTAGAAGCGACACCCATCACTTTACCCATCTCCTTAGCAGATGTAGCACCCACCTCAGCAATGATTTCCTTGATGGCAGCAGTCAACTCCTCGTCAGACATCTGAGCAGGGAGATATTTCTCAATTACAGCAGCCTCAGCCAACTCGCCTTCTGCAAGTTCAGGACGGTTCTGCTCTGTGAAGATAGCAGCCGATTCTTTTCTTTGTTTCACCATTTTTTGAAGAATCTTGATAGCTGTTTCATCTGAAAGCTGATCGTTGGCTCCCTTTGCTGTTTTTGCCTCTAAGAACTCTTTTTTTATACCACGCAATGCCTCTAAAGAGACTTTGTCTCTTGCAAGCATAGCCTTTTTAATGTCGTCATTTACTTGATCAAATAAAGCCATATCTGTACGAATTAATAAGTTATTTTCTAATAGTTATAAAACACTCCTTTAATCTACATTTGAATGAAGGAAATCATTCTTATCATTCAACCCATTCTCATCTGTCAGAGAAAAGCTAGAAGACTCATAGGAAGATGAAGAACTGCTCAAATTTGAGATTGGACCATCATCGTTATCCTCATCCTCAAACATAATAGGTTGTTGAGGAAGCGACTCTACTGTTTCCGTAGTCGGTTTATTCATCTTTTGATTTGCAGGTGAATCATAATACTTGGAATACAATCCATCGGTCGTCGATTGATTGTTAGCTGCAGGCGCACTTATATAGGATTGAGCACCCACCTGTCTTAAATCTGGATTGCCGTATGATTGACCTGGATTGCCGTATGGTTGACCTGGGTTGCCGTATGGTTGTGATTGTGGCATACCATTCTGCCACTGGCCACCTACTCCATTCATATTTTGTCTGCCATCAGAATGATTGTCATCCAAACTGATTGTTCTGATTTTACCACCATAGGTTGCTGCATTATCATTTTTCGAACCAATGATAGCCGCATCAATCTCGCTCTCTGGGAAGCCTGTTGCTACGATTGTAATACACAACTCGTCATCCTGCAACTTAGGATCTTTGGTGGCACCCCAGATAATTTGGTTCTCATCAAATTGCACCTCATCCTGCAAATAATCTGTGATTGTCATCAACTCATCCACCAAGATACCATTTGCGCCATACGCAATGTTCAACAAGATATCCTTAGCTCCATTCAGATTGGTGGAAAGCAACAAAGGTGAATCCAATGAGTTTTGGATAGCAGACAATGCTCTGTCTTTTCCTGATGCCTTAGCAGAACCCATCACGGCGGAACCACTATTGGTCATAACTGTCTTCACATCCTCCAAGTCAACGTTAATATAACCAGGCAATGTGATAATCTCTGCAATACCTTTTGCTGCAGTTGCCAAAATATCATCTGCAAAAGCAAAAGCCTTTTCCAATGTAAAATCTGGATATATTTTGCTGATACGTTCCGTGCTGATTACCAAAATGGAATCGACACACTTACGCATTTCCTCCACTCCCTTCAAGGCTTGGTTGATACGACGTTTTCCCTCAAACTTAAATGGGATTGTGACAATACCTATCGTAAGAATACCCATATCCTTAGCTGTCTTGGCGATAAGCGGTGCAGCTCCAGTTCCCGTACCACCACCCATTCCGGCAGTTACGAACACCATTTTAGTAGAGTCTTGTAACAAATCCTTGATTCGTTCCAAAGAGTAACTAGCTGCCTCACGTCCTTTTTCTGGCGCATTACCAGCACCAAGTCCGTCCATACCCAACTGTATCTTAGTAGGAACAGGAGAGTTGAGCAACGACTGATTGTCTGTATTACAAACAACAAAGTCGACATTATTGATACCTAAATCATACATGTGATTAGCCGCATTGGTACCACCGCCACCAACTCCAATCACCTTTATTACTGGTTTATCGGCTGTAATCTCACCGATTCCCATACCTATGTGTATTACGTCATCCATAACCTATATTTTTAATTTCTTGTTAATTTTATTTTTCAATTCAAATAGAAACGCGATGCTTTATGAGGTATGAGGTAAGACATTACATCTTATCGCTATCCTGTTCTCCTGGATCTTTGAAAAGGTCATCCATAAAAGAACCAACCGTCGCTTTTACCTTCTGAGCGAAAGACTTTCCTCCTGCCGTTTGTTTCTTCTCTGGTTTCGTAACTGTTTGTTCGATTTCTTTCAAAACGACAGAACCGCCTTGTGCATTATACAATACGCCCAACACAGCTGCAAAAGGAAGTATTCTGGTATCATCACCCATATCAATCACAGAACCCAATCGAGTGGAAATACCCAAGGTTGACTCTACCTTTTCTTTCAAAAACTGTTGTTTGGAACCTCCACCGACCAATACGATCTGATTGATATCTTGGACTGACATCACATACGATATCACTGCCTCAACCTGAGAAAGGATCTTATTCAAACGATCCTCTACTATACGAGAGATCACTTCACTTTCGAAATAGCGCTCCTCACCACATACCATCATGGTGAAATAACAAGGTTCCTTAAATCCAGGTGCCGCACATACATTGTGTTTAATCGTTTGAGCTTTATCTTCTGGCACCTTCAATTCTTGTAAATCTTTTGTAATATGGTTGCTTCCCTTAGGTAGAATATATACATATTTCAGCGTCTTGTTCTTAAACAATGCGACAGAGGTATCCATAGCACCAAAATCAATCAGTGCCGAACCATCCATTCTCTCTTGTTCCGTCAAGACGACATTTGCCATGGACAATGGAGAAAGGCAGAATTCTACATTCGGATAACCAGCTCTCTCAAAACATGTCTTTATATTGTAAAGCAAATCCTTCTTTACCAATATATTCTGTATCACGACAGACAACTGATTACATACACACCCCACTGGAGTCTCTTCTTCAATTCCATCTAAAATATAACGTTGAGGAATAGACATCAGATAATCCATATTGTTACTATAGGCCATTCTCGCAGCCTTCTCGTTTTCTTCCAACATGCTTTGGATCAAATCCTCAGTCACCTCCTCGTGAGGTAAATTTCGCACAATTGTTTTAAAAACACCTTGTGTGTCAGCCGCAGAAATAGAGACATAAACTTTATCTATTGTCAGTCTATATCCCTCTGGCAAATAATCCTCTTTCTTGGCCCAATTAATCAATCTGTTTTTCAGCTTGGTCATTAAGTTTTTCACACGACCAGCCGCTTCACTAATGTTTTTTACATAGCCTCGGCAAATTCCAGAAGACTGCTCCGTATCGGATGTGATGCAGACAAACCTCCCTGCCTCATTAACATAACCGATGGCGCCCTTCACTTTGGAACTCCCCAAATCGATCGCAACCGATAATTTACTTAAATCCATATTCTCCATAAAGCTCAATATTTATATTTGAATTGCAATTCATTTTTTCGTACACACTACCTGTCCTTCATACATAAGGTTAATCTCCTTATAGCAATTCCAGCCCAGTTTATTAAACCCATTCTTATAAACTTGATACAACTTGTCCAGTTTCTTTTGATAACCTTCCAATTTGCCAAGTTTTACTATTTGGTTTCCAACGCGGGGAATAATGATTAATTCCTCTCGTTCATTCACATCAATCTGTTCTACAAATGCATTCCAAAAGGCATTATCATGCAAGAAAAGTGCGAAATCATACAATTCACTCTTCGCAAATTTTTCTGTCACACACCCAGTCACAACAGGAACGTATGCCGCAAAATTCTCCGCTATTCGCATCACCTCCCCGTCTCGATCCACATAATAATTCGATTTTTCAGTTATTACACGCAGAATCGGTTCTCGCTGATAAATCGAAATATTCACTTTACCTGAAGGGGTCTTGTAGCATTCGGCCTTTTTTATACGCGACTTATTCTCCAACGATTTCTCTATCTTAGCAGGATCTATCATCTCTCCTCGCACACCCAACGGACTCAATTTATCCTGTTCCAAGAAAGTAAGCACCTCTTTTTTCGAAACAAAGCGCAATGTCAAACTATCCTCAATCGTCACCCGACAAGATGTACATATCCGCTCTTCTGAACGGAAAGCAAAAACTGAAATGGATGCAGACAAATAGGCAACAATCAATAGAATGATTGTTACGTATCCTACCTTTCTCCAATTAATTTTTGTCGTCATACGTTGTTAGTTTAACATTATAAAATCTTTTTATTTCAGTCGTTTACGCAAGCGCTGTTCAATCTCCGGAATCAGAAGATCCAAATCACCAGCTCCTACCATTAGCATAACATCATAATCATGATAATCTGCTGATGCCACCAATTCATCTTTAGAGAAGAGGCGCTTGTTCGAAACCGACACCTTATCCAACAGCATCTGAGAAGTAACACCCGGAATAGGCTTCTCTCTGGCTGGATAGATATCCAACAAAATCAACTCATCTGCCAACGAAAGTGCCGAAGCAAAATCATCTGCCAAGTCTCTCGTTCTCGTATATAAATGTGGTTGAAAGACAACCGTCAACTTTCTGCCTTCATACAGACGGCGGACGGATTCAATGCTCGACTTCAACTCATTCGGATGGTGTGCATAGTCATCCAAAAGAACAATCTTATCAGACTTGATATGGAAATCAAAACGACGTTTCACACCTGAATAAGAGAGCATGCCTGCACGTAACTCATCCGCAGAAACACCATTCAGCCATGCGATAGCCATCGCTGCCACCCCGTTTTCGATATTCACATAGACGGGAACACCCAACTGGATATCCTTTATCACCTCAGATGGAGTGACAAAATCGAAAAAGATCTCTCCATTCCCAATACGAATATTTGTAGCATGAAAATCTCCTTTATCGACTGAATAGGTATAACGCTTCACACCCTTTTGCAATCGAGGATGAATAGGGAGTCCCTCTTTTATCAGCAAAACACCATCCGGACGAATCAATGAGGTGAACTCCTCAAAGCCTGCTCTATAGGCCTCTACGGTTCCATAGATATCCAAATGGTCGGCATCCACTGCCGTGACAACAGCCATATAAGGAGAGAGTGTCAAAAAGGAGTGATCGAACTCATCTGCCTCGATAACTACCAAATCACTCTTATCCGAAAGCAAAAGATTCGTTTGATAATTCTTAGAGATCCCCCCTAAGAAGGCGTTGCAATCCACAGACGACTGATGAAGCAGGTGAGAAAGCATGGTCGATGTAGTTGTTTTTCCATGCGTACCAGAGACACAGAGTCCCTTCTGCATACGCGTGATCTCACCTAAAATCTGAGAACGTTTCTGAACGATAAACTGATGTTCCTTAAACCATACCATCTCCGACATCGTAGCAGGAACAGCAGGAGTAAACACCACCACTGTTTCATCAGGCTTACGGAAGTTGGAAGGAATCTTATTAACATCATCCTCATAATGAATAAGGATACCCTCTTGTTCCAACGCTTTCGTCAAAGCAGAAGGAGTTCGGTCGTAGCCAGCCACCGAGAAACCTTTCGCCTTAAAATAGCGAGCCAAGGCACTCATACCGATACCACCGATACCCAAGAAATATATGTTCTTTTTTAAAATCATTCTTTTACCAATTTAAGTACCTCATCGGCTATGCGATCAGCAGAATCCAATTGGGCTAAAGATTTAGCACCTTGAGCCAATGATTCAAGTTGATCTGTATTTTGTATCAAAGCAAGAGCCTCATCCACCATCTTAGTCGGAGCATCCGCATCGGCAATCATCACAGCAGCACCAACAGAAGATAAGGCTTGTGCATTCTTTGTCTGATGGTCTTCCGCCACATTAGGCGATGGAACCAATATAGAAGGTTTGCCCAACAAGCATAGCTCAGAAATGGAGCTTGCACCTGCACGCGAAACCACCAAATCAGCAATGGAATAGGCATAATCCATACGCTTCACAAAATCTGTGATTTGAATGAATGGCAACTCTTTACCCTCTACTGCTTTTCGGATGTTATCGATATAGATCTTACCTGTTTGCCAGATTACTTGAATACCCGATTCATTCAGTTTTTCCAATCCTGCCAACACACTCTGATTGATGGTGCGAGCACCCAAGCTACCACCAATGATCAGCAAAGTCTTCTTTTCAGGAGAAAAGCCGAAGAAATCGTAAGCTTCCTGAGCTTTCGGTGCTGCTTCCAAAACATTTTGACGGACAGGGTTACCCGTCAAGATAATAGATTCAGCAGGGAAGAAACGGTCCATGTGGTCATAAGCCACACAAATCTTTGCAGCCTTCTTAGCAAGCAGTTTATTGGTTACACCTGCATAAGAGTTCTGTTCTTGTAACAAAGTTGGAATGCCTAAAGAATTAGCTGCATACAAAGTAGGTCCACTCGCATATCCACCCACACCAACAACTACATTAGGAGAAAATTCTTTGACAATCTTCTTTGCCATTCTAAGACTTTTAAACAGTTTAACCAGAACTTTGAAATTCTTCAACAAGTTACTTCTGTCAAAGCCTGCCACTGGCAAACCTTTAATCTCGTATCCCGCATTTGGAACTCGTTCCATCTCCATACGTCCTTCTGCGCCCACAAAAAGAAATTCAGCATCTGGTCTTTTCTTTTTCAATGCATTGGCAATAGAGATAGCAGGGAATATATGTCCTCCTGTTCCTCCTCCGCTAACGATAAATTTTAATTTTGCCATATTATCAATCTTTATATTTATTACACATTATCATATCAATCATACTGCTTGCATCTCAGTTTCAAGAGGTTCCTCCGTAGTTTCTTTTTTCTTTGGAGCATTTGTCTTCTCCTCTTTCTTCACTGTCGATTGCGACATTGCCTCATTACTAACGCATAAGATGATGCCGAAATACAAGCAGGTAATCAAAATAGAGGTACCTCCCCTACTATAGAGTGGAAGAGGCTGACCAGAGACGGGGAAAAGACCCACAGCAATGAAAACATTGATGTATGTCTGCACCATAATCATAGAGGAGAGTCCCAACACCACCAACGACTGCACCACCGAGTTGCAATACTGTCGAATCAACACACCCACTCGATACATGAAAATCAAGTATAGAAGCAGGACAAACAAAGCTAAGACACCCACCTCCTCGACCATCAAGGAGAAGATGAAATCGGCATACGCCAATGGAAGGAAGTCTCTTTGTATACTGTTACCTATTCCCAAACCAAACCATTTACCACTAGCCACTGCTATCTTGGCACGATCTTCCTGATAGGTCTGATCATTCAGTTTGTAGTTTGCATCATGTGGCTGATCCTCCTCAAAGTGACGCATGATACGGTGTTTCCACGTTAATGCTCTATGGAACACACCACGAGGTTTCACCGAGACTGAGGTCTGTTCTGTAGAGACTGCCGTCACTGCCGGTGTACTCTCTTCTGGGATCAACATCAAAGCACCCACACCCAATGCAACAGCTAGAACACCCACACCAATCATCTTCAAAATTAACTTGATTGACAATCGGGCATAGAACATCATCATAAATCCAATCATCATCAGAAGGATGAAGGTGGAGAGGTTTTCGGTAGCAATAATGACCGAAGGGACTCCCAAAATCAGCAAATATTTTAGCAACCCATCATCCGGGGTCACATTCTTCTGATTCTGATATTTGGCCAAAGCACTTGCCAGAAAGAGAATCGTAAATAGTTTAGCCAGCTCAGATGGTTGGAATAAGATCGGACCCACCTGAAGCCAACGCTTTGCACCATTTGCCTCAACACCAATCAAAGGTGTTAAGATCAGGAGAATAATCGAGATGAAATAAAACGGTTTGGACAGTCCAATGATAAACCGGAAAGGTATACGATGGACAAAGAACACGACAGCCAATCCTCCGAGCAGGAATAAAACATGCGACCACACAGGAGCATAATAGTAGCCACCACGAGATGCCGCCTTATGTGCCAACGAACTAGATGCGCTGTACATGGTGAAGGCGGATATCAACATCATCGTAATGACAAGTCCCCAGATGATCTTATCACCTTTTATGTATGTCGAAAGAAACTTTTGCATGTCTTCCTTTTACGATTATTATAATTGTCTCACGCACTCTTTAAACTGAGTTCCACGATCTTCATAACTCTTAAACAAATCAAAGCTAGCGCAGCATGGAGAAAGCAAGACCGTATCGCCACTCGATGCCAAACGATAACACTTGTCAATAGCCTCTTTCATGGATGATGCATCTTCAATAGCAGGTACCATACCATCAAAGAACTTATGCAACTTGCTGTTGTCAACACCCAAGCAAACAATAGCCTTTACTTTGTTCTTTACCAACTCTTCAATCTCTGTATAGTCATTACCTTTGTCCTTACCACCTAAGATTAAGACAACAGGCTCAGTCATGCACTGAAGTGCATACCAGCAAGAGTTAACATTCGTAGCTTTTGAGTCGTTGATGAAACGTACGCCCCCCACTTTAGCCACCTCTTCTAAACGATGCTCAGCACCCTTAAAGGTTTGAAGCGAAGAACGAAGATTATCATCAGATATATTGCACAAGCAAGCAGTGATACTTGCCGCCATAGAGTTGTACATATTATGTGTACCTCTCAATGGAATAGATGAAACTGGAATCTCTACAGAACGACTTTGTGTATTGATCTTCATCAGTTCATTCTCGATATAGGCAGCAATGCCAGCAGCCTTATGAAGAGCAAACGGCATTTTCTTTGCCTCTATATGGCGAGTCTCCAACTCCTTCTGAATAACAGGGTCATCATTCCAATAGATGAAATAGTCTGACGCCTTCATGTTTTGTACAATACGGAACTTAGAGTTGATATAGTTTTGAAATTTGTATTCGTAACGGTCCAAATGGTCAGGCGTGATGTTCAACAAAACAGCCACATCAGCCTTAAACTCATACATTCCATCCAATTGGAAACTGCTCAATTCAATCACATAGTAATCTTTGTCTTCCAAAGCCACTTGACGAGCCAAGCTGAAACCGATATTACCAGCCAGACCCACATTCAATCCAGCCTCTTTTAGGAGGTGATGAATCAACATTGTAGTGGTTGTCTTACCATTACTACCTGTGATGCATATCATCTTCGCATCAGTGTAACGATTAGCGAATTCTATCTCTGAAATAATTGGGATAGAACGTTGTCTTAGTGCAACTATCATCGGAGCATTTTCAGGGATACCAGGACTCTTCACCACCTCATCGGCAGATAATATTTTATCCTCTGTATGCATTCCCTCTTCCCATGGAATCGAATAAGAATCCAACTCTTTTTTATATGGGTCCTTAATCGTTGACTTGTCGGAAACAAACACGTCAAATCCCTTGGCTTTGGCTAATATGGCAGCACCTACGCCACTTTCTCCTGCACCTAATACAACAATTCTTTTCATGATTCACTCTATATTTTTTACCGTTTAACGAATTTTCAATGTAATGATAGTTAGCATAGCTAACAAAATGGTGATAATCCAAAAACGAGCCACAATCTTCGACTCTGGAATATTCTTTTTCTGATAATGATGATGCAATGGCGCCATCAAAAAGATTCTCCTTCCCTCTCCATACTTTTTCCTCGTATATTTGAAATAGGAGGTCTGAAGAATCACAGAGAGACTCTCCACAAAGAAGATTCCACATAAGATTGGTAGCAACAACTCCTTACGAATAATAATGGCACTTACGGCTATCACGCCTCCAATCATCAAACTACCCGTATCACCCATAAAGACCTGAGCTGGATAGGCATTGTACCATAAGAATCCTATCAGTGCACCCACAAAGGCACACAAGAAGATAACCAACTCCTCCGAATTAGGTATATACATTATGTTAAGATAGCTGGCAAACTCCACGTGACTGGAAAGATAAGCCAGAATCACCAGCGTGATACCAATGATGGCCGACACACCCGTCGACAAGCCATCCAAGCCATCCGTCAAGTTGGCGCCATTGGAAACGGCAGTCACAACTATGATCACCATCAACATGAAGAAGATCCAACCCAGTACCTGTGCATTTTCACCAGCCCATGTGAAGATGTATGAATAGTCGAAATTGTTATTTTTTACGAATGGAATAGTGGTCTTCGTCGATTTCTCCGACTTGTTCACATATTCAACCACCTCCGTATCTTGTCTGATAGTGGTTGTGTTCTCACGAATCACCACATCATCACTCAAATAGAGTGTCATGGCAACAAGGAAACCAATACCAATCTGACCGATGATTTTATATCTGCCCTTCATTCCCTCTTTATCTTTCTTGAAGACTTTGATGTAATCATCCCAGAATCCCATGATTCCCAACCATATCGTTGAGATAACCATCAGGATAATGTAGATGTTGTCCAATTTTGCAAAGAACAACACGGGAACAAGAATGGAGACAATGATAATGACACCTCCCATTGTAGGGGTACCCTTCTTAGCCATCTGTCCCGCCAAGTCCAAATCTCTGATGGTTTCACCGATCTGTTTCTTTTGCAGATATTGAATGATTTTTTTCCCAATGAACGTAGCGATTAACAATGCACAAATGAAAGCCAACGCAGCACGGAAAGAAATGTACTTAAACACTCCCGCTCCTGGCATTCCCAATTGAGAAAAATAATTGAACAAATAATAAAACATCGTATATAAATTTTAACAAGTTATCTATCTATTTCATCACCTCTCGAACCACTTCATGATCGTCGAAATGATGTTTCACTCCTTTTATCTCTTGATAATCTTCATGTCCCTTCCCTGCTATGAGAATGACATCAGATGGTTGTGCCAACAACGCAGCTGTCTTAATGGCTTGATAACGATCTGGAATGGTGATCACCTTTGACATCTCACCTGCCTTCAATCCAGCCAACATATCATTGATGATATCTTGAGGTTCCTCATCTCGCGGATTATCTGAAGTGATTATTACCTGATCACTGCCTGCAACTGCCTCTTGTGCCATCATCGGGCGTTTACCTTTATCTCGATTACCGCCACAACCCACAACAGTTATCAAACGACCATTACCGCAACGCACCTCGTTGATCGTGTCGATCACATTTTTCAATGCATCTGGTGTATGTGCATAATCAACAATGGCTTTATAACCTGATGGTGCAGCAATAGGTTCGAAGCGACCACAAACAGGACGCAAGGCACTCAGGTGAACCAACACCTCCTCCTTAGGAAAACCAAGAGAGACTGCTGCACCAAACACTGCCGTCAGATTCGATGCGTTGAACTTACCAATGAATGGAACATAGACCTCAACTCCATTCATCAACAGATGCATACCTTCAAATCCATCCGACAAAACGGTTGTCTTAAAGTCGGTCAGTGTATGCAATGAATAGCCCAATTTCTTTGCTTTCGTATTTTGTAACATCACCCGTCCATTCTTGTCATCCTCATTCGTCAAGGCGAAAGCCTCTTCTGAGAGAGAGTCGAAGAAACGTTTTTTGACATTCAAATAGTTGGCAAATGTCTTATGATAATCCAAATGATCTCTGGTTAGATTGGTGAAGACACCACCTTCAAAAACTAATCCCTCGATACGATGTTGGTCGATGGAGTGGGAACTCACCTCCATAAAGGCGAAGGTACAACCAGCCTCCACCATACGAGCCAATAGCGAGTTGATAGTCAGTGAATCTGCCGTTGTATGAGTAGCAGGGAAAGAGTCGTTCACCACATAATTACGAACGGTGGAGAGCAATCCACATTTGTAGCCCATGCGACTGAACAACTGATATAAGAGGGTGGCAATGGTGGTTTTACCATTCGTACCCGTCACACCCACAAGGCGTAATGAAGAAGATGGATAGTCGTACCATGCAGAAGCGATTTGGCCCAGTGCCGCACTTGAATTCTCAACGAGCACATAGGTGACCGCATCCGATAGTTGGTCTGGCAATGTTTCGCAAACAATAGCCTTTGCACCTTTTTCGACCGACGAAGTGATAAACGTGTGACCATCCACCGTTGTTCCTCGGGTAGCCACAAAAAGAGAGCCGTTCGTCACCTTACGTGAGTCGAACTGCACATCGGAGATTTCAACGGAAGGTTCTCCCACCCATTTTAGCACTTTCGTACTAGCCAATATATCATTTAAATTCTTCATATCATTTTAAATTAAGAACAACCAAATTACCTTTTATAGCAGCACCTCCTGGAGGTATCGACTGAGAATAGACCGTTCCAACGCCACTCAATTTCACCTTCAATCCACGGTTCTCCATCAAAAAGACGGCATCCTTGGCACCCATTCCAACCACATTCGGAACAATACCGTCGCGCACATTTTGGTTGGCTAGGTCGATTCCCGTCTTCGAGGAATATGAGCGGCACCAACCTGATGTCATCTTTTTATCCGTGCGGTATTTCAAGCCTAGTTTGTCCAACAAAAAGGAGAGGTCTTTATAATTACCATCCTTGGATGCCGGATAGAATTGTTCATCCGTCGACCTGGTGATGTCTGTCAGGTATGTACGAGTCAGCGGACTCTGTGCATAGATACGCTCTGCCACGTTTTTAAATACTTCACCAGAGATACCTCCCGCAGAAGGATAGTACTTTTGTGTGTTGGGATACCATACCACCACAATCATCGAATACTTAGGATCATCAGCAGGGAAGTAGCCACAAAAGGTCAGCTGATGTTTTCGCTGACCGCCCACTTTCTGTACTGCAGTTCCTGTTTTGCCTGCAATCAGAAAATGATCTGAATGCACATTCTTAGCCGTTCCCTTCTCCACCACATCGATCATCATCCGTCTTACTTTATCCAGAGTTACCTGACTGCACAACTTTTCGTTGATGACATTGATCTTATCGTTTCGTTGCAACTCCTTTCCATTGTAATAGATACCTTTGAGCAAGGTGGGCTGGATCATTTTTCCATTATTGGCGAGACCATTATAAAAGGTGAGCAGATTGATGGGTGGAATATTGATTTCATATCCATGAGCCATCCATGGGAGGGTTGTCTTAGACCATGTTGGATCGTTCACATTTTTAATTCTCGGTTCCGCCACACCATTCAACTCAATCGACAAGGGTGTGTTTAGTCCCATCTTATAAAGAGCCTCAACATACTTCATCGGTTCTTTGTTGAACTTATCCTCTATAATTTTAGCGATCACTATATTAGAAGAGACCTGAATACCACGGTTCAGAGAAATCTTTCCATTCTGACCAGCTCTGTGGTGGTTCCAATCCTTCATATCTCTACCATAGATATGCCAAACGCCATCACCCGTATCAACAATCTTAGAAGTATCAATACCATTTTCCAATGCCACAATTGCGGAGGCTATTTTGAAGGTAGAGCCCGGTTCTGTTTGGGAACTCACCGCATAATTTTCACCCTCAATATAGTTTCCTGCCGCATCACGTTTCAGATTGCTCATGGCTTTGATCTGGCCTGTT
The DNA here is from genome assembly GCA_017430235.1 of Paludibacteraceae bacterium. Classification (GTDB taxonomy): domain Bacteria; phylum Bacteroidota; class Bacteroidia; order Bacteroidales; family Paludibacteraceae; genus UBA1181. The sequence continues at coordinate 25,933 of JAFRNH010000040.1, forward strand.
GCCACCTCCATCACCACCGCACAACCCTTTTCAGCCTCCACTCGTGAAAGAGTCTTACGCAATGCATTATCGGTGATGTCCATGATATTCACATCCATGGTGGTCATCACATCCTTTCCTTCTATCGGTTCTTCAATAATGACATCGTGTTTCTTGCTACCCACATAGAGTTCTTGATCCAAGCCAGGAACGCCTCTCAAAATAGAATCGAAGCGATGTTCCAATCCACTCTTACCACCTTTGCCTTCTTCAGCATACAGACCACCAATCGTACGAGAGCACATGCAGGTGGAGCCAAATGGGAATTTTCTACTCACCTGTGGGTAAGGAATCAATCCACCAACATTTCTTCCTAAATTGAACAATGGAAAGGTTTTCACACGCTTCAAATCCACATAAGAGATTTTCTGCTTACTGAGTTTATAGTATTGAGACCCCTTGTTATAACCATTCCTCAAATGCGTTTTAATCACAGAAGAAGGAACATTATAAAAGTGACCCAACGAATCGGACAAGGCGGGCAAACAAGAATCAAAGAGAGCAGGAGTCATTCCATCTGCTCTAAAATCCATGTGCAAGACATACAAAGGAATACTTGTCACAAGAAGTTTTCCATCGCATGACAAGATGTTACCACGATTCGGCTCTCTCACTTTCTTCTTGCTTTGCTGAGTTCCAAGGTTTCTCCAGAAATCGCCTTCCGTCACCATCGTATCGTACATCTTATATACGACAGGAATCATCAATGCCAACATGATGACATAGATGAGGGTGAAACGATTCAATATTTCCTTTTTAATGGAACTCATAAAAAATTCAAACTATAATTTTTAAGTTGTTGTCATTTTTTCTTTATAACTATCGGTGGCGTTTGGGAAGGTAAGAGTGTTGTATCTTTTCGCCAGACTAGCTGTTGGACTCGCGATTGTTTACCCAATCCCAACAAGTCGGAGGATCGAGTCATCGCATCAAACTTCACATCTTTCAACTCTATTTTAGCCTTCTCGATCTGCAAAATCTTATCCTCACAACTATACCTTAAACCAATATGACAGAAAATAAAGAAGACGATTAAAAAGCATAAAGGGACCTGACGTTTCAGGAAATCTTTACGAAAGATGTTTCCTGTAAAAACATCACGGATGGAACCACTCGTGAAATCAGTGAATTCCTTCACATTTTGCAACGGTTTCTTAAAAAAACTCATCCTTTAATCACTGCTCGTTTTCTATTTTTTCTGCAATCCTCAACTTGGCACTACGAGAACGAGGATTGGCCTCAATCTCGGCATCATCGGGGACTATCACCTTATTATTAATCAATCGGAAAGGGGATTTTCTATTTCCGAAGAAATCTTGCTCCACTTTTCCTTCAAAATTACCGGACTTCATAAAGTTTTTCACCAGACGATCTTCCAAGGAATGGTAGGTCAACACCACCAATCGTCCACCGGGTTTCAACACGCTCAAAGTTTGTTGCAACATCGCCTTCAAAGCATCCATTTCATGATTCACCTCAATGCGGATAGCTTGGAAGAGACGTGCCATATCTTTTTTCTGTTTGTCTTTTCCCAAGAATGGTTCCATCAGCGAAACCAAATCACCAATTTGAGCAAACGGCTTTTCTCCTCTTGCTTTTACAATCACGGAGGCCAACTTTCTCGCATTGGACAATTCTCCATAATAGAATAGGAGGTCTGCCAACTTTTCCTCCGAATAAGTATTGAGCACCTCGGCAGCTGTCAGTTGAGCTTTCTGATTCATCCGCATATCAAGCGCACCATCAAATCGGAAGGAGAATCCCCTCTCAGCCTCATCGAAATGATGAAAAGAGACACCCAAATCAGCCAAGATACCATCCACCTGTTCGGCATCATGATATTTTAGGAAATTGGAGAGGAAACGGAAATTACTTCTAACAAACGTGAATCTTTTATCCGGAATCACATTTTGAAGTGCATCCAAATCCTGATCGAAGGCGATCAATCTACCATTCTCACCCAATCTGTTCAAGATCTCTCGCGAGTGTCCACCCCCACCAAATGTAACATCCACATAGATGCCATTCTTCTGTATCTGCAGTCCCTCCATACAAGGAACCAGCAATGCTGGAGTATGATAAACATTCGCCATATATAATTATTATATGTTTATATCAAAGTCAAAAAGCCAAAAGACTTCCCATCTTTTCCTGTAATGCAGCAGAAAAATCTTCATCAGACATCATTCCATCTTCAAGGTTCTCAGCCTTCCATATTTCAAAATAACTACCCATACCCACAAAAAGAGCCTCTGTATCAACACCGATGACATCCAAATGTTTCTTTTGTATCAGGACACGACCGCTTGCATCAATATCCACCTGCTCCACACTCGAAGCAAACTGACGATACAAACGTTGGTCGTCTTTATTCCACATGTTCAATTTTGATGTGAATTGCGCATCAATCTTCTCCCATTCTGAGTTCGGATAGAGCTTCACACACTTCGCAATTGGATCTACCCGCAAGCAAAGTGAAGTCTCGCCTGCCGCTTCCAGCATGCGTCGATAGGCGGCTGGAACGAACAAACGTCCCTTGTTGTCTACCTTAGCTTCTATTTTACTCAAAAACTTGTACATACGCATTTATACAATTTCACATTCGCAAAGATAAAAATAATTTTTATTCCCCCACTATCCCCCACTTCACTTTTTATTAACTATTTTTTTATTTTTATTAACCACCACCTGTTCACCACCAACAAGTTATCAACAAGTTACCAACAAATAGGGGTATTCCCCAAGAAATAATTTTCACAAATCTATTTCCAACAACTGTCAACCAAGATGAAGTTTTTTTAAACACCTAGTTTTCACCCCATTCTCCACCACTCAAAAAAAAATCAAGTAAAAACAAGGAACTTTTCCTTCTTTAATAATTTTTAACTAAATTTGCAGTAATAAGACAAAGATGGAAAAGAACAGAATTGAAGCGACAAACCCGAATTGCGTTCAAATTGACTTTGATAGCGTTCTAGAAAGCAAAATTCCTTCCGTAAAAAGGAAATTGCCGAAGTTTGTCATTTCATATCTAAAAAAAATCTTCCACGAAGACGATATCAACTACATCTTCCGAACTTATGGTCATCTGTATGGCGCAGAATTTGCAGAAGCCATTATGACAGATTACTTTAAGACTCCGATGAAACTAGAGGGAGAGGAGAATTTACCGTCTGACGGACGAATCATTTTCGCATGCAATCACCCGCTGGGTGGATTGGACGGAATTGCGCTTCTCGCCCTGTTGGGAAAGAGATATGAGGGACTGAAGGTTCCCGTCAACGACCTACTGATGTACATTGACAATCTGAAAGAAAGTTTTATTCCAGTAAATAAGCTACAAGGTAAAGGTCAAAGCAAAAACATCTCCAACCTCATCAACCAAGCATGTGAGTCGGACAAAGCCATACTTTTCTTCCCCGCCGGCGTCTGCTCCCGCAAACAAAAAGACGGAAGTATCCGAGATAACGAATGGAAGAAAACCTTTGTCTCGAAAGCGAAAGAATATCAAAGGGACATTGTCCCACTTCATTTTGAGGGTCACAACTCAAAATTCTTTTACAACCTAGCCTACTACAGAACCAAATTCGGAGTCAAAGCGAACATAGAAATGCTCTATTTAGTGGATGAATTGTTCAAACAGAAAGGTAACACATTCACTATCACGGTTGGCAAACCCATTTCTTACGCGGATTTAGACAACAGGAAAACAGATAAAGAGTGGGCCGAGGAAATAAAAAAGATATCTTACAGTTTAACTAAAAGGTGAGTCCAATAAATTCACCATTTAAACAAAAAAAGGCATAAACATGGAAGAGATTATTGCACCAATTAGCACAGAGCTCATAGAGGCGGAATTGACGCGCGATTTATTCCTCCGCAATACAAACAAAGGAGGAAACGAGATATACATCGTGACAAACAAAAATGCGCCCAACACAGTGAGAGAAATTGGTCGACTCAGAGAAATCTCTTTCAGAAACGCAGGCGGAGGTGCTGGTGTCAGTTGCGACATTGATGAATATGATACAATGGAGCGTCCTTATCACCAACTTATTGTTTGGAATCCAGAGGCTCGCGAGATCATTGGCGGATACCGCTACCTTCATGGATGCGAAGTGACATTCAACGCGGATGGGCAACCTCATCTTACTTCATCTCACTTGTTTACCTACTCCGACAGATTCATCCACGAATTTCTTCCATACACGATAGAATTGGGCCGTTCATTTGTTCGTCCTGAATATCAATCCACCAAAATGGGAGCTAAGAGTCTCTATGCACTCGACAACCTCTGGGATGGATTGGGAGCATTGACACTCGTTATTCCTAACACAAAATATTTCTTTGGGAAAGCCACCATCTATCGCTCGTTCGACGAAAAGTGTCTCTGTTGCTTATTTGCTTTCATGAAGAAGTATTTCCCCGACAAAGAGAACCTTGTTACTCCTCGTTATCCTTATGATATAGAGTCGAAATACACTGGCATGGATGAAATTCTAACAGGATCCAATTACAAGGAAGACTACACGATACTGAAGAGCTATGTTAAACAATCAGGTCACAACATACCACCGCTCGTCAATGCATACATGTCGCTCTCTCCAACCATGCGCACCTTCGGTTCTTGCATCAACGATGAGTTTGGTGATGTGATCGAAACAGGTCTGATGATCACTATTGAGGAGATTTTCGAGCAAAAGAAACTACGTCACGTAGCCTCCTTCCTTGAAGAGCAACAAAGCAAGAAATCATCTCTCGAGCTATAACGCTAACGGAGATGACCTCTTGTTGTGATCTGCTATTTTTGGAGAATCAAATCTGCTACTTTAATATCACAGAAATCAACCAATTGTTGCGGATTCATCTTTATCTGAAGTCCGCGCACTCCCGCACTGATATAGATAAAATCAAAGTTCATCGCCGTCTCATGAATAAAAGTGGGGTAAGGTTTCTTCATACCCAAAGGGGAGCATCCACCTCGTATGTAGCCTGTCAATCCCAATAGTTCCTTCATACCTGTCATGGCACAATTCTTATTGCCAGATATCTTAGCGGCTTTTTTCAAATCCACCTCTTCTGCTCCTGGAATAACGCAAACGAAAATGCCTGTCTTGTCGCCTCTCAAGACCAAGGTTTTGAAAACCAACTCCAAAGGTTCATTCAGTTGGGCAGCCACATGAATGGCACTCAAATCATTTTCGTCCACCTCGTAAGGAACCAACTCATAAGGTATTTTTTTACTATCTAACAAACGAGCTGCGTTTGTCTTTTGTATTTTTTGTCCCATATCCTAATTATTTACTGCAAAATTACACCATTTATTGAAATTCAATCCAACTATCGGATTCTTTTACTGCGATTTTACATAAAACGAAAAAGGAGTCTCACGCATGAAACTCCTTTTTACATTATTAGATAGGTTAGTGTTTATTTATCTGCCAGAAATAATCGGATAAGCATTTCCCTCTTCATCCTTAACTATATAGAAGCCGGCTTTTAGTTCGTCGGTTCTACCATTAACGAACTTAGCAACCTTCACCCGTTTTCCAGTAACGTCATACACAACGTATTCGCCGTTCAACACAAACTTGTCAGAAGCAATGTTTTCAACGCCAGTCTCATCCGCCTCAATTAGTTTGAAATTCAGATAATCCAAATCCACCCAGTCGCCCGTGATTTCAACCTTTAGGATATGAGTACCTTTGGTCATCTTATTCAGAGGAGACTTAATTGTGACGAAATCCTCCCAACTGCCAGTGTTTGGAACATCGATGAAACCTCCAGGGGTTCCTTGCGATCCCGGAATCAAGAACTTATCGTCCAAGTAGAGTGTAAATTGAGATCCATTTGCACCAGAAGCAGCATAAGCTTCCACCTCATAGGTACCCGATGTCTCTACCTCCACGGTATACTCAATCCACTCACCCGTCTGCGAGTAACCGATAGCCTTACTATTCATATCAACACCCTCATTACGAGTGTTACCATTACGGTTTTGTTCATCCATATCATGGTATGCATTACCCTCACCACCGAAGTCAAACTCCTCGGCTTCAACCTTACCAGGAATTTTAGCTGGTGTTCCGTTGAATGGCGTTTGCGGTTCAAAGATCGTGAAGTTTTTCACTGCACTTTTTTGCTCTTTATTATCGCTATCATAACCCACAGCATAAACGGAGTGGCTACCATGAGAGAGACCAGACCATGTATAAGAATCACCAGTGGTCAACAACTCATTATCACCATAAATCTTGATGTCATGAAGATTGATATCACCTACAAGAGCTGTAGAGATCTGCACCTCACCAGGGTCTGATGATTGAAGGATATCTACAGAGACAGCGAGTCCAGACGCCTGATATTTACCACAGCCCGTTGAATAGTTGCGTACGAAATTCCAAATGGCTTTTGACGTATGGCAACAATTATCATTAGCAGGGATATGTCCTCTGTTAGGCACTGTGATTAAGACCACATCAGCGTCGCAATCTCCACCACTATAAGTGGTACGAGTGGCACAATTGTCTACTTTATCGGTTGATTTTTGTGTACAATGGTTATGTTTTTGCCATCCATCCACCATTGCTTCAGCACCTACCCATGTTCCATCTGCATTATAATGAACCACGTCATCGCCCGTTCCATGCGTATGAATCAACGGTACAGGACGAGTGGAGGCATTAAACTGTGCCGACATATATCCAGAGATAGGAGCAAATGCAGCGAAATAATCCGGAATGGAATTCATACAGTGATAGGTGAGCATACCTCCCATGGAGAATCCGCTTAGATAGACACGTGTCAAATCGATCTTATATGTTTTAGACATTTCTTTAATGATGGCAATAAGGAAATCAGTATCTTTCGTTCCACTAATATCCCATGTAGTTCCTTCGGACTGTGGATACGCAACGATGAAATCAGCAGTATCAGCCACCTGTTCCCATCTCGTTTGCTCTCTTTGATAAGAGATATCCTGGTTCATTCCATGACAAGAGATCAACAACGGACGATTCGTATGGGCATTCTTTGGCGCATAGACAGCAACTTGTCTACTGTTCACATATATATCTACATAGCGACCCGTGGTCACACCCGTCAAGAGTTCCTCTGCAACACTCTGATTGCTTTGGTTCTGATTATTTTGGTTCTCATTGTTGTTTTGATTCTGATTGTTGTTTTGGTTCTCATTGTTGCTTTGATTACTCTGTCCATCCTGATCAGAAGCTGGCAACAACTTCAGCATTTGCTCTGCGTATCTTTTTCCCAACAATTTATAACCATTCACCGAGAAATGGTATTGGTCGCCAGCTGCTTCACAACCATCTGCAGAGATGACGTATGAATTTTGGATAACACTTGGAACTCGTCTCACTTGATTATTGTGACTGCTGCAAGGACCAGTATAGCGGACCTCACCCACCAGCAAAGGTACATCTGCAGAATTCAAGCCCAAATCCTTAAGCATATCCTCATGAACGCCCTTCAAATCGTTTGGCCAGTTGGGATCGTTGGTGTTTGTCTCTCCTTGGTGTACCAAGATACCCTTGATAACGCCAACCTTCTGAGCCTCTTTCGCCATTTCAATCAAACGACCATAAGGATTTCCTCCATATTGATTGGCATAATCACGCAACCAACTCTCGCAAGTGGACAGATAACCTTGATATTTATTTTTTTGGAACAACTCAATGCTGGCACCTCCACAAGCAACCACCACGACACCCACTTTGATATCACTATCTAATTTTTCAACCAATGTACGACCGAAATAGTCTATAGGTCCAAAACCAGAATTATTCCAATGGAAACAACGAGCCAAAGGAGGAACTGCCGTATACCATTCTCCCTTTTTACGATCTCCGTTTGAACAATTATCAGCTGTATACAACATTTGGAAACGATCGCTCACATTCTGCTTCTCTTCATCAGGAACAGTCGCATTTCCCTCCATATTGGATTGACCCCAACATAGATAGATGTGAAAATTCGGATCAGGATCCGCCTTCGCCACAAACAATGTCATTAATAGACATAATAAAAGTGTAATGTTTTTACGTTTCATACTATTAAATTTAAGTTCTCTAAATAAAATACAAATTATCTTCCTTTCACAGACGCAACAACATGCGTAAACATCTCATACACACAATCTCATCTCACGCTCTACAACATTCATACATACGAAAAGATCTTGTTTTTCCTTCCCACACAACATCACAGATCTTTATATTTCAACTCGTTTTAATACATTTTACCATTTACAAAAATAGAGAAACTAGTCTCATTGGAATATGATTAATTTATCATTTAATACGAATTTTCAATCATAATTCCAACGTAAGCAAAGGGGGGAAAACAATTTTAGGTAGATTCTATAAATTCATCTCGTGGAATTTTTAACGTCAGAAGGAACGTGGCATACCACGTCCGTCATGGCGTAACTGTTTATTTTGTAACAGTTCTAAAGACGTCCTCCATCGAACGTTCTTGCAAACGCATGGTCAATAAGACTTGCTGGTGCTCCACTGCGGCACGGAAGATATGCTCCCTTACATCCTCTTCACATGAGAGAACGAAGCTATTGACGGAGGTTTGTGTCACATCACGCACACCAGGTATCTCATGTAGGAATGAGAGATCGCCAGGTTTCAAAAACTCCAAATAGACAAGCTGACAGTGGTCGTCACTAGAGGTGACCACCAAACTCTCCTTGTCATCCACAGCCACCTTACCTTTGTTAATGATAATCACGCGATCACAGATAGCAGAGACCTCCTGCATGATGTGAGTGGAGAGCATGACAGTTTTTTCTTTACCCACCTCCTTAATTAAATCGCGTACACCAATAATCTGATTGGGATCCAGTCCGGTGGTAGGTTCATCAAGAATCAAAACATCTGGATTTGGGATCAATGCCTGAGCCAATCCCACACGTTGGCGATAGCCCTTTGAGAGCATACCAATCTTCTTCTTATACTCGCGCGTCAAGCCAGTCTTCTCAATCATCTCATCCACACGCGAAGCCGATGTCTTTCCCAATTTATAGACTCCAGCAATAAACATCAGATACTCTTTAACAAACATTTCAGGGTAGATCGGGTTATGTTCTGGCAGATAGCCAATTCGGCGATGCGTTTCCAACGGATTCTTTTGAACATCGACACCACACACCTCCACTTTTCCGGCGTCTGGCTCTAAATAGCCCGTGATAATCTTCATGGTGGTAGACTTTCCAGCACCATTATTACCTAAGAAAGCGACAACTTCGCCCGTGCCTATGGAGAAACTGATATCATCCAACACCAGTTGTTTCCCATAACTTTTAGAAAGATGTTCAACGACTATCGACATATATTACATTTATTTTCTGCCAAAATCAGCCGGAATCTCACCCCACATTTTGGTATTCCATTTAATAATCAGATTGGGGTATTCATTTTCATTCAGCCATTTTTCAGCACGTTCTACCAAATTAAATATTTCTCTGTTCTGTTCGCAAGGCTCCAACTTAGTCTTACATTTCTTCTGCTTCACCCATGATATGGCATTGGCACTATCAGAATAGATTGGCAAACTAGAACCTCTTTGTTTCAAGAAGGCTAATCCATGCACAATAGCGAGAAACTCTCCAACGTTGTTCGTTCCTTTTTCAAAGGGACCCACGTGAAACAGTTGTTGTCTTCCTCGTACGTACACACCCTGATACTCCATCTTTCCTGGGTTACCACTACAAGCAGCATCCACAGCGATTGCCTCCAATTCTGGCTTTAGATGGGGGACGTTACTGACACAGGTGCTGAGTAAATCCGTCACCGACTGTGTCTTGCCCGCCGAGATGTAATTCTCATACCCACGAACAAATGCAGCTTCCGCCTCCTCATACCTTTCAAAAGCTTTAAATTTTGCATTGGGGAAACCATGCACCTGATTCACACATTCATCCCATGTTAAATAAATGCCAGGCGTTGCGCCCACCCATACAACATAAAACTTTTGTTTTTTTTCAGCCATATCAAACAAATTTCTCGAAAGTCATGCCATCCAACAAAGAGACATAGGTAGGAATGGCATCTCTCACCTCTTGCAATTCAATAAACTCATCGGCAGTATGTGATCGAGAAGACTCTCCCGGACCCAATTTCAAACTTGGGAAATGCATGAATGCTTGATCCGACAAAGTAGGTGATCCATAGGTAGACATACCCAACTGGATTCCTTTCTGTACAATTGGCAAATCGACCGAAACGCCCGACGATGTCAGACGATAAGATCTGGCTTTTATTTCTGAATCCAAATTGACATCCAAGATAGAGAAAACTTCCTGATTGGAATAGCATTCGTTGGAACGCACATCAATCACAAATGAGCACTCGTCTGGAATCACATTGTGTTGTGTTCCAGCATGAACCATTGTCACCGTCATCTTCACTGGTCCCAATGAAGGTGAAATCTTTGGCAACTGAGCATTCTGAATCCATTCGATATCCTTCATTGCCTTATATATCGCATTCACACCCTCATTACGTGCTGCGTGTCCCGATTTTCCTTTTGCCACGCAATCTACCACCATCAAGCCCTTCTCGGCAATGGCCATCTGCATACCAGTAGGCTCACCAACAATGGCAAAATCCAAATGTGGCAACTCAGGCAACAACAATTCCAAGCCGTTCTTTCCTGAAACCTCCTCTTCGGAAGAAGCGGCAAATATCAAATTATAATTTTGTTTCTTTTTTGATAACAAGAAAAAAACATGCAACAAGGAAACCAATGAAGCCCCCGCATCGTTGCTTCCCAAACCATACAAACGTTCACCCTCTAATGTTGCCTTGTGTGGATCTCTCTCCCATCCTGCTGTAGGTCGCACCGTGTCAAGGTGAGAATTAAGCAGTAATGTAGGTCTCGATGCTTCGAAATCCGTACCCTTAATCCAAACATTGTTCACTAATCGGTTGGCTTTATAGCCCATAGACTCGATATATGTCTGTAAATGATCTGCTACAGACTTCTCTTCTCTACTATAAGAAGGTATTTCAATTAAGTTTTTTAATAAACGAATCGCATTTTTCTGCGCTTCCTGAATATCATCCATAACTTTCCAATTGAAGATTTTTGCAAAGATATGATTTTTTTATTAATTTTGCATCCCGAAAAAGGCGATTTAGGAAGTAGAATTTTTCACGAAATTTTTAACCTCGTCAAATAGAATTTTTAACGCAAAGTACAAACACAAAGCGGCAACATTTAATATGGATTCTTTATTAAAAAAGGGAATTTTCATTTGTTCGATTTTTCTTTTTCCGTTCTCTAACGGATTCTCTCAATCATCCATTGTCACAAGCGGAGGAAGCACTAAAACGGACGAAGGCAGTATCTCTATTTCCGTCGGACAGGTGGATTACTTGAACGCCTCAACCGACAAGTATTCAATCAACGCGGGTGTGCAACAACCTGACATTTATCAGCACGAAGAGGTCAACAAAAAGGAGGTCAACATCCTCACGATGAGCATAAAGGCATTCCCCAACCCTACGGCCGACGAGTTCACCGTCTTCATCGAGAATGATGAAAACTGGTACTCTTTCGTGCTGACCAACGTAGAGGGCGAACTCATCTATCAAGGAAAATTAAAGAATAATTCCAAGTTATCTCTTAGCAATCAGCCAATTGGTACTTATTTATTAAAAATTTATACCGACAAACGTCAAAAGAAATTCATCACGATTAAAATCATTAAAGGATAATATACACGTATGAAAAAGATTTTTTTCATTTTGCTTTCAGCAATTTTCTTTGCAAACACATTCGCAAAAACACCACAAACAATTAGTTATCAAGCTGTCATCAGAGACAATTTAGGGCAACTGCTCAACAACTCCTCTGTCGATGTGGAGATCTCCATCCTGCAAGGGTCAGAGAACGGTGCTGTCGTCTACTCCGAGTCTCGCACGGAAAAGACAAACGAAAATGGTCTGATGACCTTCGCCATAGGCGACGACCAAAGGCAAAGCAGTTACTCCCTTTCCGACATCGATTGGTCGGACGGTCCTTTTTTCCTACAATGCAAGGTGAAATACAACCAGGGAAGCGAGTCTGCCATCTCACTCACCTCTCAACTAATGAGTGTGCCTTACGCTTTATATGCTGAACGCATATCTCCCAACGCACTTCCTTCTTGGGTTTCTGACGAAAAACCAAGCTATCAATACGATGAGATTCAGAATACACCCGTTATTCCAACCAAAACAAGCGAATTGGAAAACGATGCCAACTTTGTCACTGAACAAACGCTTCCTACTAAATTATCCGAACTGGAAAACGATAAACAATTCATCACACTCAACGACCTTCCTGCTGTAGAGGTGCCTACCAAAGTAAGCGAGTTGACCAATGATGCTAACTATATCACACTAAAAGAGGTGCCTGCAGTTACAGTGCCTACCAAGGTAAGTGAATTGACCAATGATGCTCAATACATCACACTAAACGAAGTGCCTACCGTTGAGGTACCTACCAAAGTATCTGAATTGCAAAACGATAAGGAATACGCCACTGTAAGTCAGTTGCCAACTGTTCCTACTAACGTCAGCGCTTTCAACAACGATGCGAGATACATCACACGCGACTCTCTCCCTACCAAACTTAGTGAGTTTGAAAATGACAAAAAATACATCACGTTAAGTGAAGTGCCTACAGTTGAGGTACCTACTAAGGTAAGTGAACTAACCAACGATGCCAAATACATCACGTTAAGCGAGGTGCCTGTAGTTACAGTGCCTACTAAGGTTTCTGAATTGCAAAACGATAAGAACTACGCCACTGTAAGCCAGTTGCCTACCGTTCCTACTAACGTCAGTGCTTTCAACAACGATGCGAGATACATCACACGCGACTCTCTGCCAACAAAGATTAGCGCATTTACCAACGATAAGAAATACATCACCATCGAGCAAGTCCCTGCCAACCCTACCAAGGTGAGTGAGTTGGTCAATGATGCTCAATACATCACTTTAAGCGAGGTTCCTACCGTAACGGTTCCTACAAAAGTGTCTGAATTGCAGAACGACAAGAACTATGCAACAGTAAGTCAGTTGCCTACTGTTCCAACAAAGGTTAGTGCATTCACTAATGATGCAAAATACATTACACGCGACTCTCTGCCAACAAAGATTAGCGCATTTACCAACGATAAGAAATACATCACCATCGAGCAAGTCCCTGCCA
>JAFRNH010000041.1 GCA_017430235.1 Paludibacteraceae bacterium
TAACGGGACTAGGCGCGATTACTCCCATAGGTAATACGGTTTCAGCATTTTGGGATAATTTACTTAGGGGAGTAAGTGGAGCCGGTCCCATTACCCTCTTCGATGCTTCAAAGTTTAAGACACAATTTGCCTGTGAAGTAAAGGGGTATCAAGCGGAAGCATATTATGATGTAAAGGAGTTGCGCAAGTATGATCGACATGTTCAGTTTGCGTTGTTGGCCACCAAAGAGGCTATAGGAGATGCTGCATTTGAGGAAGGGTCGATAGACTTAGACAGAGCTGGTGTTATCTTCTCTACGGGTATTGGTGGAATCATGTCGTATGAGCGTGATATTGCTGATTATTTGCAAAATCCTGACGTTCCGCGTTTCAATCCGTTTTTCGTTACACGTATGATTGCGAATATGGCAGCTGGTCATATATCGATGCAGTATAGTTTCAGAGGACCTAATTTTGGGGTTGTCTCTGCTTGTGCTTCATCGACACATGCTATCGGTCTTGCCTTTGATCAGATTCGGTTGGGAAGAGCGGATATCATGATTACTGGTGGAACGGAAGCTCCTATCTCTACTTCAGGTATTGGTGGTTTTAATTCCATGCGGGCACTCTCTACTCGCAATGATGAGTATCAGACAGCTTCTCGTCCGTTGAGTGGATCACGAGATGGTTTCGTGTTGGGAGAGGGTGCAGGCTGTTTAATATTGGAAGAGTATGAGCATGCAGTGAAAAGAGGTGCTCATATCTATGCCGAAGTGGCAGGTATAGGTGCCTCTGCCGATGCATACCACATGACGGCAACTCATCCGGACGGCTTAGGCGCCACATTGGTGATGCGCAATGCCCTGAAGGATGCAGAACTAACCGTGGATGATATAGATTACATTAATATTCATGGTACGTCAACACCTAATGGAGACCCTTCTGAAATAAAGGCTATTCAAAAAGTCTTTGGTGAGGCTGCGAAGAGACTAAACATCAGTTCCACCAAGTCGATGACAGGCCATCTAATGGGTGCCACAGGTGCTGTTGAGGCTATTGCCTCCATCTTGTCCATTGTGAATGATGTGGTTCCTCCAACCATAAATCATAAGGATGGAGATGAAGATCCGGAAATAGATTATTCGCTGAATTTTACCTTCAATGTTCCACAAAAACGTTTGGTTCGCGCTGCGATGTCTAATACGTTTGGGTTTGGAGGTCATAATGCGACTCTCATATTTAAAAAGTTTGAAGGTTAGTGTTCCTACAGACGATAGTGGAAAAGTTAAGGCTCTTGGGGCGTCCTCGTAAAGAGCCTTATTTTATGTTGAAAAAGTTGCTGGGTTTTGCTCCTAAAAACATGGAGCATTATGAGTTGGCTCTTTTGCATAAATCATCATGCGTCAAAGATGGTCAAGGCCATAAACTCAACAATGAACGTTTGGAATACCTGGGTGATGCCGTTTTGGAGGCTGTTGTCTCTGATATTTTGTATAAACTTTTTCCTGCGAAAGGTGAGGGCTATCTAACTAGTCTGCGATCAAAAATCGTTCAGAGGGAAACCCTGAATAAACTTGCTGTTGATATAGGTATGGATAAAATGATGGTCGTGCCAAGATTGACACATTCTCATAATGTGAATGTCTTTGGTAATGCTTTCGAAGCATTGATCGGTGCCATCTATTTGGATAAAGGATATGCTTATGTCCTTCGTTTCATGAAAGATGTGGTCTTCAAATCCTATTTGGATATCCCATCTTTGGCTGTGGTGGAACAAAACTTCAAGTCCCGATTGATTGAATGGGGACATAAATATAAGGTGACGGTTGATTTTGACACCTATTCAGAGAAAAAAGACAAAGACAACAATATCGTCTTTCGTTCGAAAGTATTGGTGGGTGGAATGGCAATCGCCGAAGGTTCTGGCTATTCTAAACGTAGCTCCCATCAGGAAGCTGCGAAAAGAGCGTTGGGTAAAATCAATTCCGATAGGGATTTGTTTCAAACGCTGATTAGAAACATGTAACCTCCTCCTCTGTCACCACTGAATAAATCAAAAGGGATTTTCCCTTTGTCAATAAAAATAGTACTGATATGGCTTGTGTTCATTTAGGAAAAATAGCATTTGAGAAAGCAAAAGAATGCGGCAATAGAACAGTTCTTAAATACAGGGATGATGCCGACAATAAATGGAAAGACATCTCGTGGAGTGAACTGGCTCAACAGGTGAAAATCATCGCTCATTCTTTAATCGAAATGGGCGTGAAAGAGGAGGATAGAGTAGCTATCTTCTCTCAAAACATGGCGGAGATCATTGCGGTTGACTTGGCTTGTCAGGCTGTTCGTGTCACTACAGTTCCCCTCTATGCCACTTCGTCGGCTTCTCAAGTGGATTATATCGTAAATGATGCTCATATCGGACTGATCTTTGCTGGTGAACAATATCAATACGACCGTTGCATCGAGGTTCTTCAACATTCTCAATACCTAAAAAGGGTGGTGGCCATTGATGCTTCCATTCAATTGGGCGGTCATGATGCAGCTATCTCTTTCGAAGATTTCAAAAAACATGGTGAGGAGTCGAAAACAGCTGCTGCTGAGTTCGACCAACGTCAATCTCGCTTGTCGACCAACGACCTTACCACTCTTATCTATACTTCCGGAACGACAGGAGAACCAAAGGGTGTCATCTTGCGTCAATCTAATTATTTACAGGCTTTCCATATCCATGATATCCGATTGACAAACGTGACGGACAAGGATCTTTCCCTCTCCTTCCTCCCTCTTAGCCATATCTTCGAACGGGCTTGGACCTACTTCTGTATGTACAGAAACGTTGTTGTGGCAGTCAATAAAAATCCTAAAAAGATTCAACAAATACTCAAAGAGGTGCGTCCGACTATGATGTGCGCAGTACCTCGCTTCTGGGAGAAAATCTTTATGGGTGTCAATGATAAGATTGATTCCTTCTCTCCGATGATGCAAAAACTGATGAGACATGCCATCAAAGTGGGTCAGGAGAGAAATCTTGAGTACAAACGATATGGAAAGAAGGCACCAACTCTTCTGAATCTGAAATACTTATTCTATAAGAAGACCCTTTTCAAGGTGTTGAAAAAGGTGATAGGATTGGATCGTGGATTGTTCTTCCCGACAGCAGGTGCCGCCTTGTCGGACGAGGTGAACATCTTCTTGCATAGTGTGGGATTCAATATATGCGTTGGATACGGTTTGACAGAGTCGACCGCCACCGTTTCATGCTACAATCCCTACAATGAGAAATATGAAATCAATTCAGCAGGTGATATCATGCCAGAGGTGGAGGTGCGAATAGGAGAGAATGATGAGATCTTGCTGCGTGGTAAAACCATCACCGAGGGATATTACAACAAACCAGAAGCTAATGCAAGTGGTTTCATTGATGGTTGGTTCCGAACAGGAGATGCAGGTTACCTGACGAAAGAGGGTAGATTGGTGGTGAGAGAACGTATTAAGGAATTATTTAAGACCTCTAATGGTAAGTATGTGGCACCTCAGCAGGTGGAGAGTAAGTTGATTGTAGACAAGTATATAGAACAGGCTGCAGTCATTGCAGACCAACGTAAATATGTCTCTGCTTTGATTGTTCCAGCTTACGCTGCTTTGGAGGCTTATGCAGAGAATTCTAAAATCAAGTATGACTCTATAGAGGATCTTCTTAAAAATGAGAAAATCATCTCCTTTTATGAGGGTCGTATTCAACAACTACAGGTGGAGTTGGCCGCGTATGAGCAGGTGAAGAAGTTCACATTGCTTCCACGTCCGTTCACGCCAGACAATGATGAACTGACATTGACACTGAAACTAAAACGCAAGGTAATCAGTCAGCATTACGAAAAAGAGATTGAGGCAATGTATCAATAGCAATATCCAATAAATTACCAATTTTTTTTGAGTATTCGTCTGCTTTTGCGTACATTTGCCGACAAAATATTTCACAAGTATGGCTAAAAGAAAACGTTCTAATTTTTCTGGATATTCGGGATTCTCAAGTAATTCGGGAATTTCGGGTCAAAGCCATTTTGAAAAATCAAATAATTCATTTAATTCAAACGATAGAGGAGGGTACGATGGTATGAGTACGGTTGTGAACAAAGGTAAAATAATATTTTGGGTAGTTTTAACAGCTCTTCTGTGCTTTGTTATGTCCCAAAGTTGTACTACAATTGATTCAGGTTCGGTAGGAATCCGTTTCTATAAGTGGTCGAGTGATAGTGACAAGCATGGAGGTGTAATCGAAACATGTAAAGGTTGGGTATGGCATAACCCTATTACGCAGAGTGTGTTTGAGTATCCTACCTATGTGCAACGTAAGACATACGAGGCATTCTCTGTAAACGCAAAGGATGCGAGTACGTTTACGATGGACCCTACCATTGCATATCGTTTGAATCCGGATAAAGCTACTCAAGTGTTCGTGAAGTATAGAAAATCACTTAAACAGATTGAGGAAGGATATATACGCACGTGTATCTACGAGGCTTATCGTACATGTGCCAATCAATATACGTCAGACTATCTGATGGCAAATCGTGGTGAGTTCGAGGCTGAAGTAAGAAAGAGATTGGAACAATCACTTTCAAACGAAGGATTTATCGTAGAGGAGTTTACTTCTCAGATCACTCCTCCTAACTCACTGGCACAGGCTATCAATGCAAAAAACGAGGCAGTTCAGAATGCATTAAAGGCAGAAAACAAGGTGAAAGAGGCAGAGGCTGAAGCTAAGATTCAGATTGCTAAGGCAGAGGGAGAGTCGAGAGCCTTGAAGATCAAGGGAGATGGTGAGGCTTATTACAACCGTGTGGTAGCTCAATCACTCAATGAATTGTTGGTACGTCAGTATGCTATCGAGAAATGGGATGGCAAATTGCCAACCTATATGATGGGAGATAAAAATTCAGTGCCTATTATTGGATTGAAATAATTAGTGAAGGTGAGTTCAGACTCACCGTTTAAATAAAAATAGAAAAATGATTACAATAGACCAACTGAAGAATGTGTTGGAACGCACGGATGCGTTGAGGAGGTATCTTTGACGTCGATGCGAAATTAGTTCAAATCGAAGAAGAAGAGTTGCATACACAGGCTCCTGGCTTTTGGGACGATCAAAAGGCTGCGGAGAAGCAGATGAAGAAAATCAAGGACCTGAAGCGTTGGGTCGATGGATACAAGGAGGTGAAGGCAGCTTCCGATGAATTACAACTTTCGTTTGATTTCTTCAGAGAAGAGGCTGTCAGTGAAGAAGAGGTGGATGCTGCATATAGTCATGCCATAGACCTAATCGAACGATTAGAGCTCCAAAATATGCTTCGAAAAGAGGAGGATAAGATGGGAGCTGTCCTGAAGATTGTTGCAGGTGCTGGTGGTACCGAAGCACAAGATTGGGGCGATATGCTGATGCGTATGTATCTTCGTTGGTGCGAAAACAAAGGATATAAAACAGAGATTGCCAACCTTTTGGAGGGTGATGAGGCCGGTATCAAGTCGGTCACCATCAAAGTGGAAGGCGACTATGCATACGGTTACTTGAAGAGCGAGAATGGCGTTCACCGTTTGGTGCGCGTCTCCCCATTCAATGCGCAGGGTAAGCGAATGACTTCATTCACCTCTGTCTTTGTGGTGCCATTGGTGGATGATACCATCGAGATCGAGATCAATCCTGCGGGACTTTCATGGGATACTTTCCGTTCGAGTGGTGCCGGTGGTCAGAACGTCAACAAGGTGGAGTCGGGTGTGCGTTTGCATTATAAGTTCCACAACGTGTTGACCGATCAAGATGATGAAATCGTCATTGAAAACACGGAGACACGAGACCAACCTAAGAACAAGGAGAATGCACTCCGCTTGTTGAAATCACAACTGTACGAGATAGAGTTGGAAAAACGCCGTGCTGAGACAGCTAAGATTGAAGCAGGTAAGAAGAAAATCGAGTGGGGGTCACAAATCCGTAGTTACGTCTTCGACGATCGCCGCGTGAAAGACCATCGTACAGATTACCAAACTTCCAACGTACAAGCCGTGATGGATGGTGATTTGGATGCCTTCATCAAAGCCTATTTGATGGAGTTCGGTGGTGCCGATTGATAAGAAAAATAGAAAGAGGGTCTAAGTACCCTCTTTCACCGATAAAATAGTTTTGTTTACTGAAAAGTATGTCATGAATTCCTCGCCAGTGAGTGAATTTTGATATATTTGCGACATAGAGAAAACCAGTGAGGGTACGATTATAGATTAATAGAAATTTATATAAGTATCCTTTTTTTATTATCTGAGAATTGATGCAATTCTCCCTTAATTATAACATCATGAAACAAATTGCACTCATTATTTTATTTTCCCCATTGCTTCTACTTTTCTCGTGCGAGAGTGGATGTACGAATGGTATTGCCGTAGATGAAATGCAGCAGGAGGAGATTCTGGGGGGATGGAAGATGTCAAAAATAAATTGTCAACTCGTCTATAATACCGCAGATCCATTAGCCTCTTTGATGCCTTTACTGAAGAAGAAAATGCAAGAGAAATTGGAGGAGCGCATATCAGATGGCTCTATTCTGTTTCTTCAAGATACGGTTTACTACATTGAGACTCCCGCACCCGGTATCTCGTTCGTACGTGCTTATGGCCATTATGAGATGAACAATCAACCACCCATTCTTTTTATGGAGAATACCCACTTGATTTGCGACTCGTATGCACCCTATTTCTACCTCAAGAAGGTTGATAATCAGATATGTCTTTACCTCACCCGTGAGGGGGCTCTTGCCATGGTGAAGGACGATGGCTCTATGAATGATTATATAGGATTGATTCAGAGTAAGATAGAAGATGCTCAGTTCGAGTTTTATCTCGAACCATATCATCTAGATTTTTATGATGAAATTATTCATTTGTATGATTGATTTTATGAAAATCGTCTTATAGGAATGATGAGAAACTTATCTCAGAATTGAAAAATCTACATGAAATCCTCAAATATTTTGCCGTAAATTAACACTTTTTAAAATATTATTTTTTATTTTTGTCTGTTGAGTAATATAATTTAACTAATTGTGATGATATGGTTTTGGCAATGATTATGTTTTTACGTAGAGATTGTCAGAAGTGTATAAGATATAGTGTTAATTATGACAAAGTTGCATAAAAAGTATTGTCTGTTTGCGTTGGGCGTGGTAATGTCGGTTTCTGTCACATGGGCAAACCGTTTGACAGTTGGAAACGTAAACGCAACGTATAGTGATTTGGTAAGCGCAACAGATGCTGCGCTTTCTAAAGATACAATTTTCCTAACCAGTGATGTAGAACTATCCTCTTCAATATCCTTGGCTAAGGATCTAACCATTCAGTCGGATAGTGGATATAGAATCATTAGAAAAAGTCAGAATTTGCCTGGAACCGTTAGTCCGACAATCTATGTGAACACAGAGACCTCGCTAGAGTTGATTAATATATGCCTTGACGCGAATAACGAGTCAAGCAATCATGAAAGTGCGTATTCTCATTTTGTGTCGGTCAATTCAGGTGCGACACTTCGAATGGATTACCGAACCTCCATTATCAATAGCACAAATGGTGCTGTGTTGAATGCACAGGGAACCGTTATTGGAGGTAGGGTGATGAATAACGCTAGTTCAGAATCCTCTGTTGGTGTTATCTATGTCACGTCAGGTGGTTCTTTGATTAACATGGTGATTACCTCCAACAAAGTGAGTAGGGGAATGGCCGTAGTGAAGATGAGCGGAGGCCGGATGATCAACTGCACTGTGGTGAACAATAATCAGAATAGTAATTCAGAACGTTATGCGGTTGATGTATCGGGAACGGATTGTAAAATATACAACAGCATTATATATAGCAATAAAAGTAGTTTTATGGGCAATGACCCCGACGTTCAATACTCTTGCGTTGATAGGGGTGCGATGAGAAGTAACAACACAAATGGTGTGGGTAACATAAATGTAAGTCCTTGTTTGAATAGTGATTTAAGTCTGAAAAAAGCCTCTCCATGTGTGAATTCAGGTAACTCATCATACATTGAGGAGTATACGCAGGTGGATGCAGAGGGTAATCGTCGTATTCGCCTTTCTTCTGTTGATATGGGAGCCTACGAATATCAACCGGAATATGTTAGAGTCACTGATAATCGTGTTTCTTGCGGTGATCCTTTTGTATGGATTGATGGTAAAACATATACTGAAAGTACAAACACGCCAAGAGATACCATTGATGGTGGTGCGGATAGCGACACGATTGTGATATTAAACTTGCAATTCAAAGAGAGATCGGGTTTCTCTTCTGTCCCTTCCAGTGATTTGGTGAAGACAGGTTGTGAGGGCGATCCTTTCTTGTTCTCTTATACTCCAGCCGAGACAGATAGCTCTGTTTACAGATGGGTGGATGATTTGGGCAACTTGTTGGAAGAGGGTACTGAATTGTTGGGTCAAATAGGATCTGCCGATCAAAACTACTACTTGATATCCTCCCTCGAGGATGGTACGTGTGCAGATACGTTGAAATATACTGCAAAGGTGAATCGAGACATCGAGTTGATAGCATACTCCTACGAGTTTAATTTTGATGCGGATGATGGATGTTTCTTGAGTGAAGTGGATCTATTCCCTCTTTACCCAGATCATGATGAATGCTTTGAATACGTAGATGAATATTTCTATTATCAGGTGAATGGACAAGGTGAGTGGATAGACCTTTGGGACGAGTCTTTCTTGGAGTATGTCGCTGATAGTACTTTAATCTATTGGAAAGTTCGACTTGAATTGGAGGACGGTGAATATGTTGAAAAGGTGATGGATGAACCAGAGGTTCTCCGTGTTCATGATGTCACATCTCCTCACTGGCTATATGATAGACTTATAAGAAACTTCTACATTGAAGTGTATGATTCCATCACGGGTGTTGCCCATACGGATCAGGCAATCTATAATTTCATCTATGGCGTGGTGGATGACTGTACAGATGATCCTCAGATACTTTCCTCTTTGGATGGTGTCAACTTTGGTTCGGATCCATTCTATCTGAATGCTTTTGATGATACCTTTAAGGTGGTTTATTGGAGGGCTATCGATGAGGCAGGTAACTCAACCGACGACGTCGAGACTTATTTCTATATCAATAAAACTACTGAGGTGAATGGAAAGAATTATGCGATTGTTCGCGATACCTTCATTTGTGCAGAGGATTTCCCATTTACGTGGCATGGTGCCGTATTCCCTCATAGTGGTGAATCTGCAGAGGTGGGTGCCGCTTATCTAACGGTGTATGCGGATAGCTCTTTCTTCAAAAAAGATTCCATCGTCTCTTCCGACCCAATCGTATGGCGTGACGGAAACACTTACGATAAAGATACCATTATTTATGACTATCGCGTACCTAATGTTGCTGGATGCGATAGTGTCTTCACATTGGAATACATAGTAAATCATCTTGACACCACCATTTGTATGGGTGAACTGCCTATCGTATGGCACGGACAGGAGTTCACACAAGATGGACAGACAATCGTTGTAGATGAAGAGCCTTACACGGTTCATGTGGATAGTTCATACTATGTTCTTGATAATATCATGCAAAAAGCTCCTTTCGTATGGCGTGATGGTAATGTATATACGAAAGATACAATAATCCTTGAGTACCATGTTGCTACAACTGGTAAATGTGATAGCATCTACTCATTGATTTACGTGAATAACGCTGATACAATAGCACCGATCTTGGATTGTGATAATATATCGGCCAACGATAGAATCAAACCATTGTCGGATTCTATCTCTGGTATCGTCGAGTTCTCACTCTCTGCCTCCGACATCTTGTCGGCTGCTTCCGACAACCACTCTACTACTTTCACTACTTATGTTAGTGAGGATGGTAACTCATGGAGCGAGTTCTCATCGGGCAACTATACGTTGAATGCTTATTCAAATGCAGAGAAGACACTTTGGTGGAAAGTGGTCGACGATTCTGAAAACGAATCGGCAGTCTGCTCTACCACCTACTCCATTGAACGTGCAACGGAGAAGGATGGTCAACTCTATGCCATCGTCCTTGATACACTCGTGTGTGCTGGTGACGCTCCATTGGTATGGCACGGTCACACGTTCACCACTGATGGTGAATCAGCAACTTTGGGCGCTGCTCATTTGACCTTCCATATAGATAGCTCGTTCTTCCAAACAGAACGAATTGTTTCTGAGAACCCTATTACATGGCGTGATGGTAACGTTTATGATGACGATATAGTCGTTTCTGATTTCCATGTGGCCAACGTTGGTACTTGCGATAGTGTCTTTACGTTGATCTTCACGATAGGAAGAGATACGGTTGCCCCTCTATTAGATTGCGACAACATATCTGTCAACAGTCGAATCCAACCATTGGTGGATACGATTTCTGGAGAGGTGACATTCACAATCCCTGCTTCGGATGTCTTGCCAGCTGCTTCGGATGATATCTCTTCTGAGTTGACTCTTCAAGTGAGCGACAACAATGTTGATTTCTACAATGGAGAAAATTATACAATCAGTTTAAATGCATACGCAGAAGATGCCAAAAACATTTGGTGGCGTGTAGCTGATGGGGCTAACAACCTATCAGCATCCTGTCCTGTCACCTACTCGATAGAGCGTGCTTCAGAGAAGGATGGCGAAATGTATGCGGCTGTATTGGATACGTTCATCTGTAAAGATACTACGGGTGTTGAATGGCACGGATATATATTCAATGAGGATGGAGAAACAGTTGTTGTGGGTGCTGCACATCTCACCATGCATATTGGTGCTTCCTTAACACGAGAGGATACCCTTGTTGTCTGTGGTGATAGTATCCGTTGGATTGATGGTAACGTCTACTATTCTAATTGGGACGAATCTGCAACCTACGATCTTGTCTATCAAAAGGTAAATGGAGGTGGCAAATGCGACTCTACTATTAAAACACATTTGGTGGTTGTCCCTTATGGCGGAGGCGTCTCTAATGATACAACCATCATTGAGGGTTGCGCATGGGATAAATCCTATATGTTTGGACACAAATTGGAAGGAGATCGTACCATATATAGATGGTATCTGAATGGAGAGTATCTGCCAAACTTGTATGGAAAGAAAACCCATGCTATGCAGTTGGATGGCTACGATAATCAAGCTTATATGGTAATTACGACCACACCAGAGGGATATTGTCCTGACACCTCCATCTATTTAACACTTACCACTCATGATGTTGAGGCTGGTCTGATTAAATTGTTGGATTTTGAAGCTGGTGAAAATTGTAAAGCGAGAGTTCGTTTGAGAGATTATATGCCAGACTTTAACGACCACTGTTCGTTGGAGAAGATTGATACCGTATGTCTGTACAATCTTAATGGTGGTGACACCCTCGTGGCAGGTAAAAACGATTATTATGAGTTTGAGGATGGTGATCAGATTGTTTGGACGGTCGGTATCATGGCTCCAGATAGTTTCTCATACACTACCTCTAATGCGAATTTCCATCAAACTGTTAAGGTGACAGATCGTACTGCCCCTAAGGTTGACTCTTTGGGCATCTCTTATGGAAACAGAAGACAGAAAGTGACCGATACAATAAATGGTGTGGTAGCATTCAATGTGCCGCTCTCTGATGTTATCGACCATGTGTCTGATAATTGTACCAATTCGGAAGACCTGGTTATTCAGTATGGCTCGGATACTTTGTCTATGCAAGCGTTTAACGGGGCAACCTTCCAGTTGAATGCCTTCACGCAACCTTCACTTCTTGTTTACTATACAGCTACTGATGCCGGTGGCAACATGATGATTGATTCTGTTTTGTATGAGGTGAAACGTGATGTGAAGATTGGTGCAGACTCTTTCGCATTGGCAATAGATACTGTTGTTTGTGCGAGCAGCTTCCCATACACTTGGCATGGGGCTGAGTTTACTTATAGCGGACAGTCCGCTGTTGTGGGTACCGTCCATCTAACAGTTGGCGTTGATAGCTCTTTCTATAAGGTGGAGAGTGTTGTTGCGTGCGACTCCTTTGTATGGCGTGATGGTAAGACCTATACAGAAAACACTCAATCGCCAGTCTATGTGGTTGAGAATGAAAATGGTTGCGATTCCGTCCTCACACTTCATTTGACAATCTTGAATAGTTCTACTCATTATGACACAGTTACTATCTGTGAAAGCGAACTCCCTTACGTATGGGAAGGATATAGCATGATGGGTGATACGGTTATCCGTCTGACGAATAGCTTGTCTTGCGATTCCTTGGTAGGTTTGAAGTTGAATATCTTGCATTCTGTGACAGAAGATATTTACGAGACCGCTTGTGTTAGCTATACATTGAACGGAGAGACCTATACTGAGTCGGGCAATTACGAGCAACATTTTACATCTTTAGTAACTGGTTGTGATTCAATTTTGACACTTCATTTAACAATTGCTCGTCCGGATACAATGACCGAGACAGTGAACTTGTGTGAGAAACAGTTGCCTTATATGTGGAATAACCTGGAGGTGACAGGAGATACATCTGTCGTTCTTCACAATCAGCTTGGTTGTGACTCGATTGTTCGCTTGACTGTCAATATTCTTCCTGTATTAACGGGTGAATTGACTGAGACCGCTTGTGTAAGTTATACCTACAATGGCATCACTTATACAGAGTCTGGTATCTATCAACAACAGTTCACATCTGAGGTAACAGGTTGCGATTCAATCTTAACATTGAACTTGACCATCTTGCAACCAACATACGGAAAAGACAGTATGGCAGTCTGTGAAACTCAGTTGCCAGTTGCTTGGAATGGTTACGATGTGATGGGTGATACGACAATCACGCTGCAAAATGAGAATGGTTGCGACTCTGTCGTATCGTTAAAATTGACGATACTTCCAGTTGCGCATGAGACAATTCTGATGACGGTTTGTTCTTCTCAATTGCCATTCATCTGGAATGATATGGAGGTGACGAGTGATACATCTATCACTCTCTCTTCAGTAGCAGGTTGCGACTCTGTTGTGTCATTACAATTAACCGTTCTTCCTTATCTGGTTGAGACATTGTACGACACTGCATGTGTTAGCTATACTCTTAACGGAGAAACTTATACTGAGAGTGGTGTTTACGAACAACGTTTGCGCTCTACAGCAGAGTGTGATTCCGTCTTGACACTTCATCTTGTCATCAATCAGCCATCAGAATCAGAACAATATGAAACGGCATGTGAAAGCTATACATTCAATGACGTTACCTATACAGAAAGTGGTGATTATACAGATACTTTAGTCTCAGAAACCGGTTGTGATTCTATCGTCACATTACATTTGACGATTCAAAAACCTACTTATGGAGAAGAGACAATCTCTGTATGTGCTCAATCATTACCATATCAGTGGAATGACTTCAACATCTATTCTGATACCGTAGTTACGATTCAGAACAATGCAGGTTGTGACTCTATCGTCACAATAAAAGTTGACACTATACCTACCGCCATAGAGGTTGTTACAGATACGGCTTGTTCTGTCTACTCTTTGAATGGCGTTGTTTATCATGAGAGTGGAGTCTTCCAACAGAAACTCACCTCTGTGGTGACAGGTTGTGATTCTATTGTACAATTGAATCTCACCATTCTTCAACCAACGGAAGGAACCGATTCTGTTACCACTTGTTCATCTCAATTGCCTATAGCATGGAATGGTTATGAGGTGAGTCATGATACCACTATCATCATCGAAAATAGTTTTGGTTGTGATTCTATCCTGACATTGGCTTTGACAATCATCCCTGAGGTTCGTGAAATACTTTATGATACAGCATGTGGATCGTTGACCTACAATGGCGTGCTTTATACTCAGAGTGGTGTCTATGAACAACATTTTGTTTCTGCGGTGACAGAATGCGATTCAGTCTTGGAACTCAACTTGACAATTCATCAAAGTGCGATTGCTTATGATACCATTACACTCTGTCGTGATCAGTTGCCATACGTATGGCACGGACATAAGATTGAAAGCGATACCATGTTGTCAATTCAACGCGAAAATGGTTGTGACTCGGTTGTGAAGTTCACTATGAACATTCTTCCTGTCATGATTGAAAATATCTATGCAGTTGCATGTGAACGTTATCTGTTGAACGACTTCATCTATTTGGAGAGTGGTACGTATGATCAACGATTTGAATCAAAGATCACAGGTTGCGATTCTATCATTCGATTGAATCTGACAATTTTGAGTCCTACTTCAAGTTTGGAGAAGATAAATATTTGTGCCAACGAACTTCCGTATGTATGGGAGGGTCATGAGATTGTAGGTGACACAGTACTTACCATCTCTAATATGGCAGGCTGTGACTCTACAGTCACCTTAAACTTAAATGTCTTCCCAATCCATACAACGATTTTGTATGACACGACTTGTGGTGTCTACTCCTTCAATGGAACTTTATACAATGAAAGTGGTGTGTATGAACAACGATTCACATCCAACGTAACAGGATGCGACTCCATTGTGATACTTCACTTGACCGTTAGGAAGCCAACTTCCGGTTCGGATACCCTTACGATATGTGACAATGAACCATTTGCTATGTGGAACGGCTATCGCATCTATCAAGATACGACCGTCACACTTGTAAATAGTGTGGGCTGCGACTCAATTGTCTCTATTGCATTGATAAGACTTCCATCTTCGAAAACTACATTGACCGAGACAGCATGTCTCTCTTATGAATGGAATGACTCAACCTATACGAAGAGTGGAATTTACCAGAGAACATTCGTTAACCAATTTGGTTGCGATTCGGTGGTAACCCTCAATTTGACGATATTGCAACCAACATCATCTTCATTCAGTGAAACCGCTGTTGCATTCTATGATTGGAATGATGAACTATATGAGGCCTCTGGAACATACGTACAGACTTTGAAGGCTGCGAATGGTTGCGATTCTGTTGTGACGTTGAATTTGACTATTCTCCCAACTTTGGCGGAGAAGGATACATTTACTTTTGTTGTATGTGAAAATGAAATGCCATACGAATGGAATGGCAATCTGTTGAACAAGAGCAAATCCATCTTCAATTTCAAGAATGAGTTGGGACAAGACTCATTGGTGGTTGTCTACTTGGATATTCTTCCGGCAACAGTTTCATATGAGACGGCTGAAGCTTGTGACTCCTACAACTGGCATGGTAAAGTATACCGTAGAAGTGGTGAGTATATAGATACCCTATCCGCTGTTAATGGATGTGATAGTATATGCAACTTAAGTCTGACAATCTATACACGCACGGAGACAAGAGTTAACCTGGTAGCATGTAGTCAGGAATTGCCGCTCTCTTGGCATGGATTTGTCATCAATTCGGATACATCCTTCGTGTTGACCTCTACACATGGTTGTGACTCTATCATCACAATCAATCTGACTGTCCATGAATCTAAGATTTCTGAACCAGAAGTTATCTATACATGTTTAGGTCAATATGAATGGAGAGGTAGGATGTACAAGAAAAACGGAATCTACTATGATACGTTGAGTACGGTTTATGGATGTGATTCTATACTTGCCATGCAATTGGTTGTAACACCATTGGATACGCTCTTCTTGACTGATACGGTTACGCTTGGTCTAGCCTATAAGAGAAACGAATTTGATATAGAGCCAGAGGCAGTGGGAGTTGCACAATACAATAAGAAGATGACAACGGCAGATGGTTGCGACTTTATCATGCATCTTGATCTGAATGTATTGGAGCCAGATATCCATCTTGATTATCTCACGGTTGAAGGCGGTACCGTTCTGTATCAAGGAGACAAGTCCCTCGGAAGCCGATTCTGCTCATCAAACGAATTTACTTTGAGTTATAAGGTCTCAGGAGGAGAAGCATCCACTTATATCGTATTCTATGATAACCATGCAGTGGAACAAGGATTTGAACCTGTGTTGGGAACTCTTGATGAGCAGGAGGGCAGTTTAACGCTTTCCATACCATCCAATGTTGAGGCAGGTACCTACACAGTCTATATGCAGGTGATTGGATCATATAAGAAGAGTGAATTATTGAGTGCATCTATCATTGTCGGTATGGATTCTAAATATATTAAGAATACGTATGGCAATGTGGTATATTGTGAAGACACAAAGGATGTGCAGTTCTATTCATATCAATGGTATAAAGATGGATATGAGATAGATGGAGCAAACGACCAATCTTATAGAGATTTCTCTGGTAAGGGTGGCGTCTATTCATTGACAGTAACGACGAGTGGAGACAAAGAGTTCTATATCTGTGGTAAGAAAGAGGGCTTAAAAGAAGTTCCATTCTCTATTTGGGCAGCTTCACCTTATGCAGATGGAGGTCACATTACAATCTATGTCGAAGGTGTTAATGAAAAAGATTTAGAGACGGCTAATCTGTATGTATACACATTGAATGGCGTGATGATGTATCATTCATCAGATGTGCAGATTCAAAATAATTTTAGACTGCCACAAGGTGCCTATGTATGTCGTGTGGTATTGGAAAACGGTGATGCAGCAGCATGTCAAGTGGTCTCTTACGGAAAGATGTTTGGATATATAAAATAATAATTCGTCGATAAAATAAGATGAACTGTATTTTATATGATGAAATTAAAAATAAACATTGTATCTTTGAGTATTAGTTAAAAAAAAACATTATGTCTATGAATACGAAACAATTAATTCCTATTTTAGCCGTAGCTCTCATCAGCTTGTTTTCTAGTTGTAAGCGTGAGGTGGTTCATGAAACAGTAGTTAAAGAGATTACGAAAGAGGTGGCTGCAACCGTTACTGAGGAGGTGACAGTTAGAGCGAATGATTGGATATTGGCTGAAGATGAAAACTACTATTTTGCAACATTTGATTGCAGTAGTTTGACGAAGGATGTAGATGATTATGGAGCTGCAATTGTCTATCTTTATGAGGATGGTAGATGGAATCTGCTTCCATACGTTAGACCATACTATAGCAGTAATTTAGACGAAACATGGGCAGAGAACATTCGTTTTGATTGGGAGCTTGGTAAGATTACATTTATTGTACAAGATTTAGACGGAGATCTCCCAGAGAACATACATCTTATGCCAGATTTGTACTTTAAGATTTGCATCATCTTATAGTCAGTTAATCTAACGAGTTAAAAGGGTTGAAAATAACATTTCAACCCTTTTCCTTTTTTCTGCTTTAAAAATATGTTAAATAATATAAAAACCAACAAAACTTTTTTCGTTTTTAAAGTTTTCTCCATATCTTTGCTTTGAATTTTAACTGCAGCTTATAAAAAGGGTGAGCAGATCAGAAACGAATAGTTATGAATATCGAAAGCAGAGAAAAAATAACGAGAGGAGCTTTGGATTTATTTCTTTCTCATGGGATAAAGACGGTGACGATGGATAAAATCGCTGCGGCTTTGTCTGTGTCTAAACGAACAATCTATGAGCAGTTTAACGACAAGGAAGAGTTGGTGACAGAGTGTCTGAAATTATTTAGAACAGATTTGGACAAGGAACGTGATGAGATACGTGAGAGGTCTGAAAATTCTTTTATTTTCTTGTTGTCCATGTTTAAGATGAGTTTTATTAAGCTCAATGGAATCAATGTACGTTTTCTCCAAGATGTAGAGACGATTTTTTCTGATGACATAAAAAAATGTCGGTTGAACAGACCTTCGCAGATTGCGCAGATGAACGAGTTGATACGTCAATCGCAAGAGGATGGATATATAGATCCGATGTTATCCACAGATGTTTTGGCGACGGTTTACTATGGTATGTTAAGTTCATTAAGAGATAAAGATTCGTATGATTATTCTGTGATCTCTCCTAAGGATGCATTAAAGATGTTGTGCACAATCTATTTTAGAGGTGTTGCTACTGAGAAGGGATTAAAGCTGATAGCACAATATGTCGAATCCGTATGAAAATAAATTAATATAATATACAATGAAAAGTGTGATAAAAAAAGGAGGATGTTTGTTGGCGATAACTCTGATGATGGGTTCGTCAATGTATGCACAAGCGAATGAAGCACCGAGTGCTGTTCTTGACAGTGCGCATGTGATTTCGTTCACTTTGGATGAGGCTAAGAAGTATGCGTTGGAACACAATCGTACGATACAGAACGCATCGTATGATGTAAAGAAGGCGGAGGCAGATCGATGGAAAGCGATTGCAAGCATGTTGTTGCAAGTAAATGGCAACGTCGACTATTATAATATGTTTGGCTATGAGATGAATATGGGAGGGATGAAAATGCCAATGCCTCCCTATTTCGATTTCGGTGTGAAAGCATCTGCTACCGTAAGTGGATCACAAATCATAGGTGTGAAATTGGCTAATATGGCTCGAGATTTGTCGCAAGTAGCAGTGGCAAAAACCGATCAAGCAATTACCTCCAATATTGAAACGTCATATATTAACATATTGGCATTAGAGACAATGACTCGTTTGTTGGAGCAAGGTATGCTGAATTTGGATAGCTTGTATAAGATGACGTTGAATGCGGTTCGTGTTGGTGCGGCAGAGCAAAATGCAGCTGATCAAATCGCTGTTCAAGTGGCTATGATGAAGAGTCAGGTGAATAGTACCCAAAGAACGATTGAAGTTATGTATAATTCGATTCGCCTTTTGACGGGTGTGCCTGCAGATGTTGATATTGTTCTCTCTCAGAAAATTGAGGATGTGGTGAATGCTGCTTCCATAATGGAATTGATGGGTTCTGATTTGAACCTCTATAACAATTATGATTATCAGTTGAAATCACAAAGCACAGAACTCTCTAAGAAACAGGTGACGCTAAGCAAAATGGCTTATGTGCCTTCTTTGACTGCCTTTTATGCATGGGATAAGAAAGAATATCCTACAGACAAATCAGGAGGATTTAATACGACACCACCGAACACATTTGGTTTGACGTTAAATGTACCTATATGGTCTTCAGGAAGTCGCTATGCAGATGTTAAGGGTGCGAAAATAGAATATGCTAAAGCTCAGAATGAGTTGGAAGATACGGAACTTCAATTGAGAATACAAGAGAAGCAGTTGCGTTATAACTTGGTATCAGCATTTGAAAATTATCAGATTCAAAATGAGAACATGGAGGTGATGCAACGTGTCTTCAAAAGTAACACGGAGAAGTTTAAGTATGGTACCATATCAAGTATGGATTTGACACGATCAAGCACAGATTTGGTAAATGCTCAGAATACGTATGTATCAGCATTGGTCGATATGATTACGGCTCATGTGGAATTGAAAAAGCTCTTAAATAAATAATTCGATAATAATTAAAACTAATAATACAGATGAAAAAAGTAGTAAGATTGGGCTGGACTGCTATAATGGCTCTCACATTGGCCAGTGTTTCGACAAGTTGTGGCGATGACAAGAAACAGTCTGCCGAAGAAAACAAGGTCGAAGAGAAGATTGTAAAGATTCGTACGGAGACTGTTGTTAAGCAGGAGATCGAACGAGAGGTGGATTGTACTTCTGTGCTTGAGGGATATGAGACGATGAATGTGTCTCCTTCATTGACAGGTATCATTGAAAAGAGATATAAAGATGTTGGTGATCGTGTTGCAGCTGGCGAGTTGTTGGTTCGCATGGATCAAACTCAATTGAAACAAGCCAAACTCCAAGTGGCTAATCTGGAAACAGAGATGAAACGTATGGATGCTTTGCTTGCTGGTGGTAACGTCACACAACAGCTCTACGATCAAACGAAATTGGGTTACGATCAGGCGAAAGAACAATTAGAGTTTTTGCAAACCAATACCTTCTTTAAGGCAACATTCCCAGGTATTGTTTCTGCTCGTAACTATGAGAATGGCGAGTTGTACAATGGTGCACGTCCTATCTTAACCGTTGTTCAGATCAACCTTTTGAAGACGATTATCAACGTGCCAGAAATGTATTTCCCTAAAATCAAACAGGGTATGAAGTTGGATATCATCTCTGATATCTATCCAGATGCTAAATTCCCTGCTACAATAGAAACAATCTATCCTACAATTGATGCTGCTACTCACACTTTCCAATGTAAGGTGAGAATCCCTAACGGAAGTCTTAAACTTCGTCCGGGTATGTATATCCATACAACAGTACCTGTTGGAAAAGAGAAGGTGGTAGCAGTTCCTTATCAATCTGTTTTGAAATTGTCAGGATCTAATGATCGTTATTTGTTCTTAAACGAAGATGGCTATGCAAAACGTGTTTCTGTTGAAATCGGACAACGTTTCAATAAATACATCGAAGTGTTTGCTGAAGATGTTCGTGAGGGCAAAGAGGTGGTAGTTCAAGGTCAGAATGGTTTGATCGATGGAACGAAGGTTCAAGTATTGAATACTACTTATGAAGAGGAGGCTGCTGCTAAATCAGGAACAGACACATCTCTTGTTCCAGCAGAAGAGAAAGAGGTTGTAGCTACACCTGTAGAGGAAAAATCACAAGTAAATGATCAGAAAGATTTAAATAAGAAAAAATGAGTATCTATAAAACCGCGATAAACAAACCGGTCACCTCTATTTTGATATTTGTGGCCGTTATGTTGATGGGTATATTTGCATATATCAAATTGCCTATCGACCAATATCCAGAGATTGATCCACCGTTTGTGGCTGTCATGTGTGCCTATCCTGGTGCCAATGCGAGTGAGGTGGAAACCAATATCACCAAGTATTTGGAGAATGCATTGAACTCTGTGGATGGATTGGATGAGTTGACTTCTACATCAAAAGATAATCTATCCTTGGTAGCTCTTGAGTTTGAATGGGGTGGAAATTTGGATGAAGTGATGAACGACATCCGATCGTACGTCGACATGGCAAAGGATAACTTGCCTTCTGGAGCGTCAAACCCTTATATCATCAAATTTAACAGCTCCTCCATGCCAATCATCCAGTTTGCTGTTCAGGCAAAAGAGAGTTATCCGGGCTTGGAGAAGATTATGAACGATGAGGTGATCCCTCAGTTAAGCCGTGTGGACGGTGTGGGTAATGTGAGTATGTCTGGTGAACCTGATCGTTACATCTACGTGGATATCGATCAGAAGCAACTGGATGCCTACAGCATTACTTTGGAAACTGTCGGTAATGCCATCGCCAACAATAACTTGAACCTCTCATCTGGTAATGTGAAGATGAAGAAGGAACAATACGCTTTGCAAGTACGTAGTGAGTACATGGAAAGTTCGGAATTGGCCAACCTCGTCGTTACAACCACACCTGATGGTAAGCAAATCTATGTGCGAGACATCGCTACCGTGCGCGATACCATCAAGGATCTGACCTTGGATGAAAAGTTTAATGGTGAAGAGGCTGTTCGTCTGATTATTTCTAAACAGACGGGTGGTAATACCGTACAGATCTGTAAAGATATTCACAAGGAGTTGGAAAAGATCCAAAAGACACTTCCTGCCGATGTGCAGTTTAAGGAGATCTACGATTCATCTACCGAAATCACCAATGCCATCAATTCATTGGAAGAATCAGTGCTCTATGCAGTCGGATTCGTTGTGTTGGTCGTATTGTTCTTCTTGGGTAAGTGGCGTGCTAGTGTCATCATTGGTTTGACAATCCCTATCTCTTTGTTGGTAGCATTCCTTTACTTGCTCTTTGTGGACAGTTCTTTGAACATCATTTCACTTTGTTCCCTTTCCATTGCAGTAGGTATGGTGGTGGATGATGCTATTGTGGTCTTGGAGAATATTTCTACACATATAGAACGAGGCTCCAGTCCGCGTGAAGCTGCCATCTATGGTACGAACGAGGTATGGGTTTCCGTTATCGCTACTACTTTGGTGATTGCTGCGGTATTCGTTCCGTTGACTATGTTGACAGGTATCGCTGGTGTCATGTTCAAGGAGTTGGGTTGGATTGTTACCATCGTTTGTTGTACGTCAACGGCAGTGGCTATCTCTTTGGTACCTATGCTTTGCTCTAAATTGTTGAAGGCGAAGACGGTGAAACTGGATGCGCATGGTAACATCATCAAAGAAAAAGAGGATACGAGAAAACTTTCTTACAAGAATACCGTCGTTAAGTTCTTGGACAAACTGGATGCTGCTTATGCTAATATCCTTCGTTGGTGTTTGTCTCATAAATTATATACGTTGTTGATGGTTTTGGGATTCTTCGGTCTCTCATTGGTTCCTGCTTTAACGGGACATATTGGAACCGACTTTATGGCGGTGCCTGATACGGGACGTTTGACTGTCGATGTAGAGTTGTTGCAAGGTACTCGTGTAGAGGAGACGGCCAAGTTTGCTCGTATGTTGGAGAAACGCTTCTTCGAGATCGTTCCTGAAACACAAAGAATCTCTACTACGTGTGGTTCAAATGATGCTGCAGGAATCTCTGCTTTGTTCTCTTCTACGAGAAACAACACCATTCAAATGCGTTTTAATGCAGGTAAGAAATATACGCGTGAACGTCCTATCACTGAGATTGCCGAGGTGCTTCGTCAGGAAATAGCCTCTTACCCAGAAGTGGCCGATTATAAGGTGGCTATATCTTCTGGTGGTGGTATGGGTGGACAAAGTACGGTAGACGTCGAGGTGTACGGATATGATTTTGATGCAACGAGTGCATACGCTGCAAAGGTGAAATATTTGTTGGAGAATGATCCTGCCACTCGTGACATTGCACGTAACGTGGATATCAGCCGTGATGATGACCGTCCGGAATTGAAGGTGACGGTAGATAAGGAGAAGGCTGCACGTCATGGTCTCTCCTCTGCTATTGTTGCTTCATACGTGCGCAACCGTGTTAATGGTATGGCTTGCGGATATTTGAAAGAAGATGGTGATGAGTATGATATCTTGGTACGTTTGAAAGAAGAAAATAGAAACTCTATTGATGCTATTGAAGATTTGACCATTCCTACTTCAACAGGATTGGTTAAGTTGAGCGAGATTGCCATTGTTGAGGAATATTGGGGTCCGCCAGAAATCGAGCGTAAGAGTCGTCAACGTTACTTGAAAGTGGAAGTGACTCCATACAACACCTCTTTGGGTGAATTGGCTGTTGCCATTGAGAGTGTTTTGCCACAAGTAGAGAAACCACACGGTGTCACTGTTGTCTTGGGTGGTAGCTATGAAGACCAACAAGAGTCATTCCAAGATATGGGATTGTTGCTTTTGATTATTGTCATCTTGGTTTATGTGGTGATGGCTTCACAGTTTGAATCCTATGCGAAACCATTTATCATCATGATGGCGGTTCCATTCGCCTTCTCGGGTGTGATTTGGGCATTGTTCATCACTGGTAAATCATTGGATATGATTGGAGCTTTGGGTTGTATCATGTTGGTTGGTATTGTGGTGAAGAATGGTATCGTGTTGGTGGATTATATCAACTTGATGCGAGACAGAGGATTTGAATTGAACGAGGCAATTGCCTTGTCAGGTCAATCACGTCTTCGTCCGGTATTGATGACTGCGATGACAACCATCTTGGGTATGTTGCCTATGGCGTTGGCTACTTCAGACGGTTCTGAGATGTGGGTGCCAATGGGTGTGGTTGTAATCGGTGGATTGCTAGTCTCTACAATGGTCACTTTGGTGGTTGTCCCAGTCTTGTATGGTGTTATGTCCAGACATGGCGAACGAGACAAGGAAGAGGAAATCCGTAAACAATATATCTTTATGGATATTAATGCGGACGACGAGGGAGAAACGAAAAGGTCTCTTCCCAAAAATGAGGAAAATAGGTTAGATAAACGATAAAAGGTAATAGATATGAAATCAGTAATGATTGTATTCAACCAAGCCAATACGGAACGTGTTGAGTATATGTTAGACAAATTAGGTATCAATGGATTTACCTTTTTTGAGCAGGTACAAGGTAGAGGCACCAATGGTGGTCAGCCTCATAGAGGTACCCATACATGGCCGGAAATGAATTCTGCAGTGATAACTGTTGTGGAGGATGATCAAGTACAGGATCTTATGAAAACGATTCATAAACTAGATCTTCGTAACGAAGAGGTGGGTGTCCGTGCTTTTGTATGGAACATCGAGCAGACTGTATGAAGTTGGTAATATAGCAATGGCTTGTGAAGGCCACTACTTTTTTCAGGTTGGGATTATACTTCGTGTATGGTCCCAACTTTTGTTTTTGAATGAATGTTTTATCGAAACACGGCATTCTCCACCTCGTTTTTCAGAAACGAGGAAACGTATCCGACACTTTGAAAATATAATCCGGTAGATGTTTCTTGCAAACGTTCAAACGTCTCAGATGTATAAAGAATATCTAATGCCTCCGACGGAGTATATCCATAGTTCTTCATCAACCAATCGGCTAACTCCACAGTGAGTTCTTCCTTCATTAATTCTATTTGTTCCTTCGTCAATCTGGTCATATCGCTTCTAGTTTTGAAAGTGCACGTTCTGTGCCAAAGAAATATTGAAAAGTTATTCCTTTCGCATATTTTAATTCTTCAATCATCTTTTGCAGTGTTATCACTCCACCACGATAACGTCTCAGTTGATAGTTGACTCCATCATCAGCAATGGGTCCATATACGATATCATAGTTATGAGAAGGTTGTATCATGTTTTCATCTCGATTATTAAGAACAAAATTAGCCCAATCTTCACTGTAATCATCAAATATCAACACTCGCAATTCGCCAGATGTTAAAACATTTTCATCAAAAGAAAACTCATTTACGACAACTTCCCCGGTCTTAGTTTGATCTACTTTTGTTCGAGCAAGTTCGAATGCCTGCTGCCTATCAGCAGATAGATAAAATCCTTGTCCGAAATCCTTAAATGGTTTCGAAAGGTTTATATCTGGATTTGTAACCCTCATATTTGAACCATGATATAGAATCATTGCAACTTTCCCCCATTGTTTTTACAAACTTCAACTAAAGCCTCTACAGAATCTTTAAAAGAAAAGGTGTGAACCACATTGTAGTGTTTATACAAATAATCCAAACCTTTAAAACGTTTTAAATATGCATACGCTTGTCGCGGCTGAATCTGAAATTTAGCCGAAAACTCATTGATAAGAGCTACTACATATCCAACTGTATTATGATCTTCTCTTGACATAGTCTTCTATAGATGGGTTCTATATTAACCCACAGTTCATGCTGATTTTTGTTTCTACGGTGAATTTACAGAACTCACCTAATAATTAATGTTCAAAAATAACAATTTAATTCAGTCTGACAAAATCATTAGTAGAGACTTCAAAAAAATTATCGATAGATGATGATAAAATTGTAGTTTTGCAAATATTTAGTTATCTTGGACAACATGAAGAAAATTGTACTATTTCAACTATTGCTGTGTGTGCTGTGCGTTTCAAATTCAAATGCTGAAATTCACATCACGGAAATCATGACAAACAACGTCGCTACAATTGTCAGTGATAAATACAACTACGATGGGTATGTTGAATTCTATAACGATGGCTCGGCTGTTGATTTGAAGGGCTGGACTGTAACCAATATAAAGGAGGGCAAAACGGATTGGAGTCTCGTATTGGATTCTTCTCACGTTATCCCTAACGGCTATTCTTTACTGTTTTTTGGTAAGGAGGAGTCGAGCAGTAGCACGGCAATGCGCGTTCATCATAATTATGCTGGTAGCGTACCCAAAAAACTATCTACGGACGAGGGTGTAATCTTATTTTCAAAAGATGAAAAAAGCATCGCATTGTCTTACCCAAAACAATATCCACATATCGCCTATTGTGAGGATGGATTCATGATTCCTACTCCTGGTGAAGTGAACGATGGTTTGACCACCGTCATCTCCAACCGAGTGACATCACCTACCTTTAAAACCAACACACCAGGGCTGTATGAGAGTGCCTTGACCGTCGAACTGGATTGTGAAGTAGATGATGCACAAATCTATTATACCTTGAATGGCGATATACCTACTCC
This sequence comes from Paludibacteraceae bacterium, assembly GCA_017430235.1. GTDB lineage: Bacteria > Bacteroidota > Bacteroidia > Bacteroidales > Paludibacteraceae > UBA1181. The sequence goes on from JAFRNH010000041.1 coordinate 25,937, forward strand.
TGCGAACGGTACAAGATATGAGGGTGCTATCTCGATTGAGCAGACTACCGTTGTACGTGCAAGAGCATACCGAGAGGGTATGCTGTTCAGTGAGATCCTTACGGGTAGTTTCATTCTCCCCGATAAGTTTTATGAGGCTTGCAAGGGTGTGGGCACTCGTCTCCCAGTCGTTTCTCTCTCTGGCAATAACGAGGATATCTTTGGCGATAGCCTTGGTCTGTATGTGGAGGGAACCAATGGAATCGTAGCTGGATGCTATGATTTCCCTGCCAACTACAATCGCGAATGGATGCGCTCGGTTAATTTCGAATATATCCTAGATGGGAATGTGGTGGATAATCAGGAGGTTGAAATTGGCGTCTATGGTGGTTGTACAAGAATACATGTGGCAAAAAGTTTGAAAATCAAGGCGAATAAACGCTCGGGAAAGGCCAAGATGCAGTATGATAATTTCTTCCCTGCGCGTGATTACAAGAAATACAAGAGTCTTGCCTTGCGTAACGGTGGTAATGGCTATTCATACGTTCAGCCTCGTTGGCGAGATATGTTCATACAAAGTCTTGGCGATAGGATGAACCTCGACAGACAGATGGCACAGCCGGTGGCCTTCTATCTGAATGGAATTTTCTATGGCATGATGATTCTTACGGAACGAACCAACGAGGATTACGTCTATCATAACTATGGACTTGACGAGGATGAGATCGATTTCTTGGGAGTGGGCTATTCCTGTGAGGCAGGCACGAAAGAGGCCTACAATGTGATGATTGACTATGTCAGCAAGAGTTATTCAAACGATGATTTTTACGATCGGTTGGCAACGATGATGGATATTGATGAGTACATCGATTATCAGATTTTGGAACAATACGTTGGTAATACCGATTGGGTCTCTAACAACATCAAACTATGGCGAAAACATGATGGTGGCAAGTTCCGTTGGATTCTGTATGATACGGATTTCGGTCTCTCCAAAGCGACCTCGGTGGATAAGGACATGATCAAGTTTGCCACGGAGGAGAAGGGTGTCGAGTCGATGTGGGTGTTACTCAGATCGTGTCTTAAGAATGAGGACTTCCGCTGGCAGTTCCTGGATCAGTATCTAGATCGAATTGAAACAGAGTTTACGGATGAACGAATCGACACGAAGTTGGACTCTATCTGGGACTTGACGAGACTTGATATGTGTGCGACAATTAAGAACTCAGGTTTCTTGGATGCTCCAGGCAACCCAGCTGCCTTTGATGAAACGGTTGAGCAGATGCGTACCTTTGCCAAGGAGCGTAAGGTGTATGTTATTGATCAGTTGAAGGAACGGTTTGGTTTGGGAGATGATACTGTTATCGTAAAGATAAGACCCGTGTTCCCTAATGAAGAGACACCAGATTTTTCTTTCCTTCTGAATAAAAGAAAGGTCAGTTCTTTAAAATACAACACATGGAGATATGCAGGAGAACGGTTGAAGGTGGAGCCGATTGTTCCTGCAGGATATAAGATACAACGATGGGCTGTCAATGACACGATTGTTAGGACCGACAACAATAACAAGTACCTCGGTAGCACGTTGACTACCTACGCACAGGCAAAGGAGTTGAAAGTGTCGATATATTTTGAATACGATCCAGACTATATACTTCCGACAGATCTTCACCTGAATGAGGTTTGTGCCTCTAATACAATAATTACCGATGGAAAGGAGGATTTTCCAGATTGGATTGAGGTATACAATGGCAGTGACAAAGATGTTGATTTAGCAGGAATGATTGTCGAGAACGTAACAAAGGCAGTGAAGTGTACCATACCAAAAGGATTTGACGAGACGGTGGTACCTGCCCATGGCTACACTCTCCTTTGGGCAGACAAGGAGCCAGAGAAGGGACCATTGCATCTGAATTTCAAACTAGGGGTAACCGCATCAGAGACCATCACATTAACAGCTCCATATAGGGACAGTGAGACACTCTTGAGTTCGATAGCCTACGAGACCCATGCTACGGATGATTCATACGGACGAGTGTCTGATGGTGTTTCCGAGTTTACTATCTTTGAAAAGTGTGTTGATTCAGAAGGGAAGGAGTATCTCACATCCACTCCGCTTAATCCGAATGGTAGCATAATATGCGAGACTGTTTCTGAAGAGCCACCTTTTGCAGAATCAGGAGTTCGCTTATATGTTCATGATGGATCGATAGTTTTGGAGCAAGTAGAAAGAGGTAGTCAGGTAGAGGTCTATTCCACGATAGGCACTCTAGTAGCCAAGCAGACGGCAGTTTCAGAGAGTGTGGTCATCCCGCTTCCTGTCTCAGGGGTTTATATTGTCAGGGTTGGAGAGAAGTGTTGGAAGGTTATTGTTTGAAAAGCTATTAATGCGTATCTAATTGATTTTTCAGGTGAACACTGTAGAGACGCAATGCATTGCGTCTCCTCAATTCCACGTCCCCACAATTCCATGTCTTCACAATTCCACGTCCCCATAATTCCACATCTCCATAAATTTGTATCTCACCAAATTCCACGTATCACCAAAATCGAAAATCCCCCGAAATTAATTTATAGAACCCACTTATAGGGCATTAAGGAAAGTTGCCCAATCTTTCCAGCTAAGGGTTATTTCTAAAGTTTGGAGTGGTAAAAATCTAAAGTTTGACATGGTGAAAATCTAAAGTTTGACATGGTGAAAATCTAAAGTTTAGGTGGGTAAAAATCTAAAGTTTTGAATGTATGTTGTTGTTTTATAGATATTTATGATTATGTGTTTGCTTTCTAAAAATGTGCCGTTTTTATGTAAAAATTGCACGCACTTTCTTGTTGTTGAAAAATATTACTTATCTTTGTGACGTATCCATTATATATGGGTGCAGACATATATAGAAAGACGTTTACTGACGTTTTCCTTTGACGAGCCAAAATCTCGCAAGTTTTGAATCATCTGTCAAAGAGAATGCAACGGTGAACGCTTGCGTTGGTGTGCATTGATTTGCAGTGCCATTGATGTATGTTTATATACATCGGATGGACTGTGTCATTCATAACCAAGCGTGGGCTTCGCGTTGCTCAATCTTACAGATGATAGGCAATGCGAGAGCCTTGGTTCGTGGGAGCGAGTAACAAGATTCCCACGTTTTTCTTTTTTGTGACAGCCGTTTAGGGGAATCGGCGGATAAGGAATAATGACCAATGAAGTGTTTTTATTTTGTAGTCTTTACTTTGCTATTCTATTCATGTACTAATGGGAAAACAAGTGTGAATGAAAAAGTTTATGTGATAAATTATGATATTAACACGAAAATCATTGATTCTCCCTATGAACCAATAGGGTTGTTGGAACAACAGCCGTCTTTAGCATTTGGAAAAATTGAGCAACCTTTTTTCCCAGACTCAATGAAAGTAGAACAGAATTTGATAACCCAAATAGATGCATATAAAAGCGCCTTTTTACATGGTGACATAATGACATGTTCAAAATACATTTATCCTGATGCTATAAAATATTGTAAGAAATACTATAAAGGATTGTCTGATGAAGAGATTTTTTTGCAGTTTATGAAGGATATTTCTGGCAATTTACAAGGAATGATAGATGTTTGTGCAAACAAAGGAATTGAGGTAGAAATTGTGAATTCAAATTTGTTACGTAAAGTTGAATATGACAATGATATTATTATTGTGTTCAATACAACCGTAAACTTTTGCTCTGATTATGTATATACTTACTGTAAAGAAATGACTCGAGAGATAGGTGTCTCTCATAATAGAGGAGTTAATTGGTTTTTTTTCACGGCAAACGAAGATGCTCCAACTATTTTAGGAATGCACTATTCCCAAAATGTCGTGAATATGGTAATGGGTTATTAATTTAAAAATTTAATCATATGACAATTTTAAAAATTATTGGAATTATCGTTTTGATTATGATAATTCGTTTTGTGAGAGATTCTTATAAACAAAAGGACAAGGTTATTAAAGAAGGTGGAATATTGAAAAAATACTCTACGGTTATTAATTGGGTTCTTGCTTATCCGGAGGCAAAAGTATTGCATCAATCGAATATTTCTATTACAGTTGGTGCATCGAATGCTTCAGGAAGCACGGTTTTTGATATTTCTCAAACTTTTGGTTCTGTGACTATAGAGTATAGGGTAAATAGTGTATTATTGGGGAATCATAAATTAGAGTGGGAATTTCCCGAATATGACGATCAGCATAAAATGATTGAAAAAATGGAGAATGATATAGAAAAATATTTAGGTAACGTAATGAATAATTTTAAATAGAATTCCGATGAGTATACTAAGTAAAATATTTAGCCTTCAGGGTGCGAGAGAACTTACATATGCAGGAGATGCAGTTTCTGACGTTCGTTCCTTATTGAATTTATATGAGAGAGATAATGACTTTGCAGCATATTTATGTACTGCTGCGTGGATAACGCAAGTGGGATTGATAGATACTATCGAAAGAAATAACTGGCCAATGCAATATAAAATGATGGTTGATTTTGATGGGCACTTAACACGAATATCTATGGCAGAGGCAATGTTACATACTGTAAGGAGAATTCGAATGAAATTGAATGATCTGCCAGAAGAGAAAGCAAATTTTATAAATGAAATCTTTGAAAAAGGAAAAGCTTTTTACATAGTAAAACAGAATTTGCCCCAATCTATTTTAGATAAATATAACAAGTAATTATAGTAGAGAATGGAAGGCTTCAAAATTCTTTGTATTTTTGTAACAATGAATTGTCCAAGATGGTTTAATTTGATTCTACTTAAACGCAAAACAACTTATGACTCCACAAACATTACAAAATATTCAATTGGATTCTAATCCTTTCATTCCCTCTTATTTTGAAAATTTAGATCGAACTATAAACGGGTTTTATAAGTCAAACTTGACGGTCGTCGGAGGTCGTCCTTGTATGGGTGTTCGCTCCTTTGTCTTAACAATGGCTTGCAAACAGGTATGGGCAGGTAAGAGAGTTGCATGTTTCTTTATGACCCTTGTGAATAATATTCTTGCACAACGCGTGTCACGTATATATGAACATTATAATCATTCTATGACGGAGAGATCCCCACTGTTCTATTGTGATCATCGTTTAAATATAGATAGTCTACGTAAAGAGATTGAACGTTTGAGAAATGAAAATCAAATTGACATAGTTTATGTTGAATCTGTTCAGGGAATTGAACTGTCCAATATGGCTGATAATGTAAATCATGAATCTTGTGCTATAAAGTTATTATGGCAATTAAGCAGAGATTTTAATATTCCAGTGGTGGTGACCAGTACCTTGTCAAGAGCACCTGAAAGTAGAGAAGCCCCGTATGAGGTTGGATTATCCGATTTACGTGGTTCAAGCTTGATTGAAGCTTATGCAGATACGGTGCTTTTATTGTCTCGTCCAGAATACTACAATGTCACTGAAGAATTGGTAACTGGTATGTCTTTAAAGAATAGTGCGAATGTCTATGTGGAGAAGAATTCGAATGGTCCCAAGGCTATGATTCGATTAAAATATGGAAATAACGTATTCTCCTTATTTCCTTGATATTAACACTACTTAAACTAACAAACAAGGTTTCGTTGTCTCTCACATCATTTTTCATTATCTTTGTCCCGAAGAATTTATTTGTTTAACTAAATGATTTAAATTATGGAATCAATTAACAATGAAAAAAAAACTATTGAAAAGAAAAATGGGAAAAAGGTCAGCAAGACATGGGAAGCTATATTAAAGCATAAAGGTGAAATCACATTCACCTATCCCAAATGGGTAACTTTATTAAATGAACTCAAACAAAGTAAAACAAATGAGATACCTGGTTGATACTTGTACTTTTCTATTTTTAGCAAACGACCCTGATTTACTTGGACCTGACATACAATCTATCTTCGAAGATTATGACAATGAATTCTGCATCAGTATAGAAAGCATTAAAGAACTAATTATTGCCTATAGATGCAAAGGTGTATCGTTTAAATCATGCAAATCAATTTCAGATATAATACACACGATTAAAAATGTATATTATTTTACAATTCTACCATTAAAAGAGGAACAGATGCAAACATACGCTAACCTCGCGTAGCGACTCATGATGAAATTCCCAATATTGATAGATAAAATATATATTTGCAAATACATAATATCGATGATGACATCATGAAAATATATTCACGTGCCATTGGATGTTATGTGATAGTAAACACCTAGATATTCTGGGAACAGGGAGATTTCCATGCGAGATGCCGTTGCTCAATGGACAATGTACAACTACAGTTCCCAGTCAAGACTTGACATATATTCAGGGATAACTGCTGAATATGATCCAAGCCTCTTCCCTTATGGCTTTTCTTATGACCGATCTTTGGTATTTGAACCTCGCTATGCTAATTTGAGCGGACAACCTCGTATCCTGCGAAATATGCCGTATGCTCATCGTGGCTACGTTTTCAAGACCAAAGAGATGAAAAAAATTTTCGAAAAACTATGGTGGTATATTCCGGATTCCACTTATGTACCTGACATGTCGGATTTTACAGAGCGGGAACTGGAATATATCAATGGCACGTATAAGGAGAAAAAAGAAGAGAGATAACGTCCTTCCCTTATGTCTCTTACTCGTTTGATGAAGGTTTTTCGCTATTGTTTTCTGAGTATTCCGCCCATATCTTAGCAGCAGTCTCTACGATCTGCACGCATGGACGTTTGCTATAGTAGGCTGCAGTTCGCTCTGCTGGCTGCGGACTCTCTTTCTTGTCCTTGTCCAATCCCAACAGATCGCGGCATTTTAAGAATCCGTTTTCTGCCTTGAATCGTTCTGCCAATTCCTGCACAATTCGATAGTTTTCTCCTTTGCCTGCTGCATCCTTAGGGTCGGTCGTGCCATATTTTAATCCTGCTAACAGAAACATTCCACAGGCGGCCCCGCAAGTCTCCCTCATACGTCCGATTCCACCACCAAATGATGCGGAGACTTTCAACGCTTGCTCCTCGGTCAGCCCATATTCATCTGCAAAGGCTCCCACCACCGACTGTGAACAGTTGTATCCGCTCTTGAACAATTCCACTGCTTTCGCGATTCTTTTCTCTTTGTCTTCCATATTTGAACGTTTTATTTCCCAAATATACAATAAAAGTCTTACATTTGGATTGGTTTTTATAGTTATGTTATGACGCACACTCAGAATGATAAAAGTCTGAAATTATACAGAGCATCTGCTGGCTCGGGTAAGACGTATCGCCTCTCTTTGGAGTTCCTCAAACTTCTGGTGAACGATCCGTATTGCTACAATAAGATACTGGCTGTTACTTTCACCAATAAGGCAACCACCGAGATGCAGACTCGTATCATGGGCGACCTCTTCTCAATCATCAATAATCAGGATCCACAACTTTTGGCTACCTTGCGAAAAGAGTTGAAAGAGGAATATGATACCGACCTGACCGACAACGATGTGCGTCGAAAAGCCGAACGTGCCCTCTTCAACATCCTGCATGATTATAGTCACTTCCAAGTGAGCACCATCGATAGCTTCTTCCAAATCATTCTTCGTAATCTGGCTCATGAATTGGGACTGGGTGCCTATCTGAACATTATCATTGAGGCGGACGATTCTTTAGACGAGGCCATCGACCTGATGGTGGAGGAGTTTAAAACGAATGCCAACCTTCGCTCGTGGATGAATGAATATTCAAGTGAAAAATCGGCAGAATCTAAAAGATGGAATGTGGTTCAGGATATCACCTCCTTCTCAAAAAATATCTTTAAGGAGATTTACAAAGATTACGAGAAAACACTTGAGGAGAAATTGTCGGACCGATCTTTCTTGTCAGAATACAAAAACAAACTCTACGCCATAAAGAAAAAGAGGGTGGAAGAGATCCTCTCTTTGACGGCTGAATTTGATAAAATCCTCGGTGAAAACGGACTTTCTGTGAATGATTTGTCGAGTGGAGTAAAAGGGGCTTATTCTTATATCAATTCCCAAAAGAGGGGCGAGTATAAAGCATTAGCAGATGCCCCTACGGCGTTGAAGGTGTTGGAGAATCCAGATAGTTGGGCTACCAAGAAGCATCCTCGCCGCGATGAAATCATTCGGTTGGGAGAGTCTCGACTGTCACCTTTGCTCCTTTCCATCGAGGAAATCCGTGCTAAAAATATTCAACACATCAATACGTGCGAACTGATTGTTAAGCATTTCAACAAATTGGGTTTGCTGTGTGATGTCTCTAAACAGATTCGTACGGTCAATCAGTCGCGTGGTCAGTTTATGTTGGGTGATACGCCAAATCTGCTGAAATCGATGATTGATGATAGTGACACACCATTTATCTACGAGAAAATCGGTACGGTGTTGGAACATATTATGATTGATGAGTTTCAAGATACGAGTCAGACGCAATGGCGCAACTTCATGCCACTCATTAAGGAGTGCATCGACAAGAATGCCATGAATCTGATTGTGGGTGATGCGAAACAATCTATCTATCGTTTCCGTAATGGTGATTGGAGCATTATCGAAAGTCTTGATGGTGCCTTTCCTGGGGTGAAACCGTACATTTTGAAGGCGGAAGACAATTGGCGAAGCATGGAGAATGTCATCAACTTTAACAATTCCATCTTTGCTCCTTCTGAAGGGGGGAATATCTCACCCATTTTGCTTCCCGTGGTGCCTAATGTCGAATCCGACCATCCTCTCTTCTCTATGTTGCAGGGGGTGTATGCTGGTGCTCGACAGAATTGTCCGAAGGCGTCCAACAAGGGAAAGGGTTTTGTTTCGGTGGAGTTCCTAGATAAAAATGTCGATGGAATGGGCAAAAATGCTATGCCTGCACTTCTGCTGAAACGCGTGACAGAGTTGCAAGAAAAAGGTGTGCGTGCGAGTGATATCACCATCTTGATACGAACCTCTAGCAACATTGCCGAGGTGGCAGATTATTTCACAACTTACAGAGACCGACATCGAAAAGAAGTCGATGAAAGGGGCTTATGTTACGATCTTATCTCGGACGAAGCCTTCCTGTTAAGTTCTTCCTCTGCCTTGAATATGATTATCAATGCCATGCGTATCTCTGTCGATCCTCAAGATATGGTTTCGACAATGGATCTCTATTCCGTCTACTTAGATATTCTCTATAAGGAACGTCCGGAGGAGAAGGTTAAGTTCTCCGATTTGGATTTTCAGTCCACTACTGAATTCAAAGCTTTAATGGAAATCATAGAGAGTGTGAAGAATCTTCCTATCTATGAGATGGTGGAGGAGTTGTGCAGAAAACTGCAACTGAACCGTTTGGATAACCAAACCTCCTTCCTCTCCAAATTTATGGATGAGCTGAATGATTTTGTTTCTCGCCGATCGCCTGATGTAGCTATGTTCTTGGATTATTGGGATTCATATCTGAACAGAAAGAAGATTCCGTTGAGCGATAATGCCAATGGTATTCAGATTATGACCATTCACAAGTCGAAAGGATTGGAGTTTCATACGGTTATCATCCCATATTGTGATGAGGATATGTGGAAAACGAATAAGGGGAAAGATGGTAACCTATTGTGGTGTGGTACGGAAGGCCTTGAACCTCCATATAATGAGTTGCCTGTTGCTCCTGTTGATTTTTCAGACGAAATGAAAAATTCATTTTTCAATGCTGATTATGAGCGAGAAAAGATTCAGATGTTAGTTGATAGTGTCAATGTGATGTACGTTGCCTTCACACGTGCGATATGTAACTTGTATGTCTTATGTTTCGAGGAGAAAGATGATAAGATGAAACACACCTCCTCCTTGTTGTCTGCTGCTTTGCAAAACCGTTTGGCTCCGGTGGAGGAGTCTGAATCGTTGGAAACAGAGGAGGGTGAACTGGTGGAAGCACCATTTGTTATGAGACGTTTTACCGATGGAAGCGTACTTTCTTCTGAAAGGGATGTAAGGAAAGAGAATCGTTCCGATAATCCGTTTAAGGATAAGGCACACTCTCTAAAAGGCACTTTTGAATCTTTCCAACGAAGAACCCGTTTTAGAAATTCTAACAAAGCCAATGCATATATCAATGGTGTGATGGACCCTTCTGCCTATACTAACGAAGCGATACAGAAGGGACTCTTATTGCACTATCTTTTCTCGAACATCATTTCAGAGGAGGATATTCCGAATGCCTCTCGTCGACTATTGTTTGAAGGACTGATATCCTCCGAACAGGAACGGTTGTCATTGGTTGACTATGCCAAGGAGAAGATTAAAGAACATAGGGAGTGGTTCCAGCCAGGATTGAAAATCTATAATGAATGTTCTATTCTGTCTCGCGATGAAAAGACAAAACGGGTGAAAATCAGTCGCCCGGACCGTGTGATTCGTCAAGGTAACAAGATGATTATTATCGATTTTAAAACCGGTAAAAGATTGAAAAAACACCAAAGGCAGGTGGATGAATATGCCTCTCTGTTGAAGAAGATGGGGTATGAGACAGAGACCTATCTGTGGTACCTCAATGATGAGGCATGATCGGTTAAAGAGACCTTAATGTAGTCGAACCTTTTTGCCCACTTGAATGGATTCGCCTTTAGCCTTATTCATCTTTTTCAGCTTCTCTTTCTGAATACCATACTGTTGTGAAATGGAGAGCCAAGTATCTCCCTGACGTACTATGTGATGATCGACAGATTTGTTCTTTTTCTGTTTAGGTTGGATGAAGATGTACTCTCCGACCTTTAGGTTATAATTGGCAGGGAAGTCGTTGATGGCTTGTAGTTCTTCTACGCTCATTCCAAGTTCTTTTGAAAGCTTGTAGAAGGTGTCGCCCGCCTTTATCTGAACACATTTCACACCATTGATCTTCCCATGTTTGACCACAGGCGTGCTGTTTTGGTTTGAGTCGTTTTTAGGGGCGGGAGTCTCATTCCCGTTGATGGAGTAGTTTTCCGACTCCTTTTCCGACAAGTATTTATCAGGATTCTTATCGTACTCGTATAATTGGTTTTGCTCGATGATTTCGATAAGCAGACTAGGGTATTTGGGATTGGTGGCGTAGCCTGCGTTTTTGAGGCCTTTCGCCCAACCTTTATAATCGGTGGTTTTTAGTTTGAAGAGAGCCGCGTAACGATCTTTGGTGAGGAAGATGGAGTGGTCTCTGAAAGATTCGTCGGCATGCGAGTAGACACGGAAGCACTCGTGCCGTTTGTCGTCATTCTTATGGTATGTTTTTCCGTTGTAGTTGCCAGAGCATTTAATGCCGAAATGATTGTTTGCCTTGATGGCGAGGTCGCTTCGACCGCTGGCAGATTCCAGTATGCCCTGTGCGAGGGTGATGCTGGCAGGGATTTTGTATTTGTACATCTCGCGGATGGCTGTTTTGTGGTATTTTTGAATATAGGCGGTGGTTTCAGCCGATTTGTAGGATTGCCCGAAGAGCGAGAGGGAGAGAAGTCCTAAGAGAAGGGTCAGTCCGAGTCTGTTCATAATGCAGGAGTTAAAATTCGTCGTCCGAAAAGGATTCTTCCTTCTCGTTGTTTTTATTTTCATAAGTAAAAACTTTCCAATAGAGGTATATCGTGATACCAAGAATAGCGCCTTGGACAACGGTCATTATGATAAATGGAAGTGTATTCATGACATCATTGATTCATTATGTTTCTGTACTCTTTTCTTTCTCACTCTGATGTTGATGTAGATGGTTAGCCAGATGGTAATCAGCAAAAGGAGCAGATAGATTCGAGCACCATCGATATAGATGATGTTAGAATCATTGACATCCATTCCCTTGTGCATGAGTTTGGCGATGATAGCGTTATTGTCTAGTTCCCATCCATGAATGCTGATAAGACTCCAATCGTCGTTCATTGGTTTGACGAGGGCGGAGATGAATATCAGAATCAGCATAGTTGGAGTGATGTATTTCAACACGAATTTAAAGAAGCGGGGTACTGTGATATTGGCATATCCCGTGATGAGTTTCCACCCCTTGTCCACTCCCAATATCCATGAGAAGGCGATGGCTTCGAACATGGCAAAGAGGAAGAGCGCCATGGTGCCACCCCAGTAGTCATACTCGTCGAAGACACCCTTGTCGAAGAAGAGGATGCAAGGTAGTGCTAAGAAGAAGACGAAGCTTCCGGTTATGTAGGAGGATTTCTTCTGACTCCAATCGAAGCTCTTTGACAAGTGGGCCACTGTCGGTTGGATAATCGATAGCGTTGAGGTGATGCCAGCGAAGAAAAGCAATCCGAAGAAAGCGACACCAGCTAGAGTGGAGAAGACGGTGCCCCACTGCTCGAAGAGGTAAGGCATGGTTCGGAATCCCAATCCGAAGCCACCTGATTGGGTTAGCTCAATCACTTTGTCAATGCCAAAATACCCGATGGAAATGGGAATTATGATGGAACTACCCAGTATCACTTCTGTAAATTCATTGGTGAAAGCAGAGGTGAGAGAACTGAGGGCAATGTCTTGTTCTTTCTTTAAATAGGATGCGTAAGTTTGTATGGCGCCCATACCCAGTGAGAGGGTGAAAAAGACCTGACCGGCAGCCGCCAACCACACATTAGGATTGGCCAATGAGTCGAATTGAGGAGTCCATAGGAAATTGAGTCCCACCGTTCCGTCGAAGATGGCACCATCTTCACCTGCCTTCAGTGTGAATGCTTTGATAACGAGGAAGATACCAAAGATGAAGAGTAAGGGCATACAAATCTTTGCCACCCGTTCGATTCCACCTGCAATTCCTTTGCTGAGGATGTAGATATTGAGTGCCAAACAGAAGACAAACGATAGGAAAGTATCATAAGGGATTCCAGAAACGGAAATAGAGAGGTTCAGATAACGGTCGAAAAAGTCGGAGATCTGAAGTTCTGTCATTCCGTCGAAAGTGCCGAAGAGGCTATGGAGCATATAAGAAAAGATCCAACTTTCGATAAAACAGTAGTAGGAAGCGATGATGATACTGGAAAATAACCCGATGGAACCGATGTAACGCCAGTGTACGTGACGTCCGAGTTTCTGCATGATCATCGGAGGCGAGTGGTGTCCGAAGAGCCCACCCAGTTTGCCTGTCGACCACTCAATCATGGTGAGGGGCAGACCCAGCAGTACGAAGGAGACCAGATATGGAATGATAAAGGCACCACCCCCGTTTTGAATGGCTTGGATGGGAAAACGGAGAAAGTTACCTAACCCGACTGCTCCGCCAGCCATTGCGAGGATCAATCCTATGCGCGAATTCCATGCTTGTCTCTTTTGTGCCATATTTTTAAAGAATTACCATCTAAATCTTAATCCAGCTTGGACAATACCCATCTGACCAAAACCAACCTCTGCAAAAGCACCGATGTGGTTACCTACCTCAATGCCGAGAGGTGAAACCTGAAAACTGAAGATAGCCTCATCGGCGATTCTTGTCTTCACTCTGCCAATAAAATCGTTCGCATCCTCCAAATTCTCGTAGTGAGTCTCTCCTTTCGTGCGTTTCCACATAGCACCTGCTGCGAAACTGGAATAGATAACGAAATATTTATGATGCACCCAGTTGGCTTTTAATCTAGGCATGATAGAAAGATAAAACACGTTTTTATCAGCTACTCTTAGATTGTGTTCTTCCCATTGCGACTTCTCGCCAGCGTAACTGAAGTCAAAGCCCAATCCCCAAGTGTGATTGAAACGATGGTTGAACATGATGTTGAAAGATCCTGTTGTTGTACCTTTCATCTCTTTAGATTCATCAAAATTGCCATGAACGAAATTCTCCCATATCTCATCGTTAGGTGTTTCTTTAAAGTCAGAATAAGGGAAAAATCCATAACTGACAGCTACCTCCGATTTGGATAAATCACTCTCACGAATCGCAAAACACGTTGTTCCCGCAAAAAAGCATGCAATTAAGCATAAAAAAAGTTTTTTCATCTTTTTTACAATTATCAAATATAAAATGAGGCCAAAAGCCCTAAAAATTATCGACAAAGTTAAGATTTTCTTTTGAAAAATCTTGTTTTTTATAATGGGTTCTATTAATTCATCTCTTCTCTTTGGGAAATTCTTGTGAGTGTGTGATGAACTGCGCCCGTTGTGAATGGTGAGATTAAATCCCCTGTTTATCTTGGTGCATTGTTATAAACCGATTGTAGTGTGTAACTAGGATCGTCGTTATTATATGCATTCATCATTATGTCGATCACCTCTTTGCCGTTGTTGAGGTAGGCTCCTGTTCCGTGATCAATCAGGCCAGACTGTTCTTTGCCAGTGCCAGCAGAACCGTTATCCCAGAAGAAGAGGGCTAATCCGTACTCTTTGGCGGCTTTACAGACATACTCGAGGTAATATTTGCGAAATGCTTCTGCACGATCGGTGCTGCGGTGTACACAGCCGAATTCTCCGAGGTAAACGGGAATGCCATTGTCAACAAACTTTTTCTTCATTCGGTTGAAGTTATCGACCACATTCTCTTCATCTCCCCATTCTTCCTTGTCTCTGCCAGTGTGACCCCATTCTGTTTTCTCATTATTGAGTGCGTAGGTATAAGGGTCGTAGAAGTGTACAGCGACAAGCAATCTGTTCTTAACTATGTCTGTAGGTAATTTTAGTTCGCTGATGGTGAGGTCTATGTTAGTGACATAGCCAGGGCATCCCAGGTATCTATATTTATTTTCACCACCAGTGGAACGGACCACATCAACAAAAAGTTGCAGCCACTCGTTGTAAATGCGGTATTGTTTGCCGCCATCGGTTCTGTTTTCGCCCCAACCCCAGTTGCCGTCGTGAATTTCGTTCATGGCTTCAAAGATCAGATAGTCTCCTTCTTGTTTGAATCTTTCGGCTATCTGTTTCCATATTGCGGCAAATTGGTTTTTCACTTGTGTGTTTCGTTCTTCGCTTTTGGATGCACCTAATATGTCCAACCAGTATTTGCTGTCGGCTCCATCGTGGTGTATGTTGATGATGGCTTTGAGGCCAGCTTCCTTTGCGTAGCCCACCACTTCTGCCACTCGATTCATATATTTCTCTTCGATCTTGTAATCAGGTGCGTTGCCGATGTGTCCCATCCATGTTATGGGGATACGTACGGAAGAGAATCCAGCAGCTTTTACCGCTTGGAATGTTTTTAATGTTGCAACGCGGTTTCCCCAAGCTGTTTCACTTGCATATCCGTTATTTTGGGCATCCAAGTTGTTGCCGAGATTCCATCCCAGTCCGAGGCTTTGCGTTATGGTTTGTACGGATGTGCCGTCGATAGCGTGGTTCTTTTTGAACTTGATGTTGCTTGCGTTTCCGTCGAATGCTATGGTCTTTCCATCTTCTGTGGTGATGGTGAAGTCGTTTCCTTGTCCGAAGTGAATGTTGTCGATAGAGGAAGTTGGGTAGGTCTGTGTTGAGCCGTCGCCCATTGTCACCTCGATTATATTTTGTGCATTAAGTGTAATCGTACATATCGCTAATGCAAAAAGAATAAGTCTTTTCATGTGTGTCTGGTATTGAAGGTTATTTTTTTATGATTTTCACGATTTGGTTCCCTATTTTAATGAGATAATGGGCTGGTGCCATTTCGTTTGTCGGTATAGTCAGTTCTGTTTTTTCGGCAACAGTCGAGTATAATACTTTCCCATCAGTTTGTATGATTTGTATCTGAGCCCCGATTTCGAGTTCGGTCAAGAAGATGTGGTCTTCTACGAGGGTGCTGATTGAGAATGTGTTTGCCGAAACTGCATTTAGGTTGTTAGAAGAGGAAAAATCAATTTCTACAGTTTCGATGTCTAGTCGGAATTTGCTTCCGTCTGTATATTCCAATTCGAGTTCATCTTCGTCAAAGATTATAGACGATACGTCGCTTCGTTCTGCTTTTTCCCCATTTATCATTACTGCTTTTCCTGCATAAGCGAATGAGGAAAATCCTATAGCAAGTAATAGCGAAATAAGTTTGTTTACCATGTTTTTCAGTTGTTTATGATTGGTTAGTTGAATTTCGAATTTAGGTGTTTTTCGTCCTTAAAATGAATGCTTTAAAACTCATTTGCAAAACTAAGAAAATCTTCGAAAAAATAATATTTTTTGTTTAACAAATAGAACATCATCTTAATAGTTCTTGGTTGTAGAATTTAGAATACTTGCTAAGTTTGGAGTTGATATGCACATAACCGTATGTTTCGTATAGGGTGGGTGTCTTTTTCATGTGGTTGTCCGATTTTTTTGCGCTAAATAGCGTGTGTATCTATGATGAATGTAGAAAGCAAGCGAAATCATGATGCAGAAGATAATGACTAATAAGATTTGGTTAATAAGGTTGTCACTTGCTTTTATAGCACTATATGCTTTGATGAGAGGCCAATGCAAACAATAGATTGGCATTGTCAGTTTTGCTAATTTCACAATGATTCCATTGGAACGATGAGAAAATATGCCTATTCCTGATAATCCTATGGCTAATAGTAGATAAAGGGAACCAATAAAAAGGACAAAGTAACAATCAATATCGCCATGACTTGTTAATGTGATGTAAGAGAGGGAAACAACAAATAGGAGAATGAAGAAGACATGAATCAGTTTTTGATGATGACTTTTTTGATATATCTTCCTAATGTGTCCGGTTGTATAGTATAGCGTACATCCTATCATTAATGAAGAAAGAGCTCGTAAGATTCCAGAGGGTATATGGAAAATGCTTGTATTCCATGGGAATATCGATTGGCATTTTTGAATGAATAGAGCTAAAAATAGGAGAGGAAGCACCCACATTATGTAATGAGAAAATGCATCACGGTAACGGATGGCAAGATACAAAATTATTGGGAGTGCAAACAGTGTGGCTGATAGAAACCATAAAGGTGCATCTCCGTAGATAAACATCAAATCTTTGTTGTATGTATTTATCAGTGGTAATTGTAGTTGCAACACCTCAAGTATGTCGTAGGATATTACATTTAGCCAATTGTTCCCTATGTGTTTTACTGTGACAAGTGTAGATAAAATGGTTCCAGTTATTGCAAATGGTGCAACGCGTAGTAATTTTGATATAGTGTATTGAACGGAGAATTTCATGGGGTCCGTACTCACAGATTCTTTCGTCCTAATGGTTTTAAAGGCGAAATATCCCATTAACATGAAAAAGAAATCAACCCCAATACAGCCTAATGGCATGTGAAGTTTAAATGTTGAATCGTGATGTAATACGACAAAAAAACAGAAAATAATGCGAAGTAGTTCGACGATTGTGATTCTTGATTTCATATTGCAAATATAGATAGAATGAAGGATAGATAAAAATTCTATCCTTCATTTTTGCTAATTTTTATTTGTCAACATTGAAATAGAATGAGACAGATTCTCCTCTTCCGTTGGCAAGTTTGACGGCATATCCGTTATTCGTTGACATAACAAAGTGAGATATCTCGTTGGATTGGTTGTTTGCTAATTTGATAAGTTGAGAATATGGAATTACTACACTTGTTCCATTGGCAGAAAAATTCTTCCCGCTTTCCAAACTATGTATGTTTTTCCCATCCCATTGCACATAGAATCTTTGGTTGTTTTCGTTTCCTGATTTTAGATCGAAATGCAACCAAATTAGCACGTCTTCCACTACGTCTATTTTGAATGAAAGATTTTGGTTTGCTTGAGGGAATGTATAAGATCCTCCAGCGCTTAATTCGTTTGAATTGTTATAGAAGATCTGATTGTCTGACGATGAGTTATCTTGCATCGTACTTGCACTCAATGTTCCTTTAATTGTAGCGTGTTCCGAAACACAAGTTATTTTTTGAGGTTTTAATTGCAATTCTCCGAATCTAGACTCGCAGTCACGTAGGTAGTAGGTTCCTGCGGAAACAGCTTTGAACACGGTGTTGTCCGACATCTTTCTCAGACGATATGAAACCATGGCAGCTGGAGATTCTTTGGAGAAGTTGCCTCCATTCGTGATAAATTCAAGTACTGCCTGTTGATTGTTGATTGCTTTAGAGGCATCGGAGGCAGAACCACCGATAATGACACCTGAGAATCTTGCCTCAGAAAGAGTCTTGTTGTTTTTAATATTGGTTGATATGTCTGCAGATACTGCACCAGCTTGGAACGAAGCGTTGAGAGCATCGGATACTTCTTTGGATGATTCACTTGATTCGATGCAGATATAAGCCCTTCTTCCGTATGTGACAGATGACACGAAACAAGGAACGGTCGGATTGTCACCCATCATTTTTTTGAATTCAGCCATGGTAGTGTTTTCGAACCAAGCGGATGGTGTTACAGGGAAGTCTATGTCAATTGTATAGTACGTTTGCACAAACTTGATAAGAAATCTGGATTGCTTGCTGTTGTCATTCCAATTGAATTGGTTTGAGATGGATGCTTTTTTCCCAATAGTGGCTGTCGCCCCAATGGCAACTTGTACCTGCTCTTCAGAATGTACCTCGGTGATTTCCCATGAAAGTTTGGCAACTGTACTTCCTGTTATGTCGGCATTGGCAATGCATTTCTTTATTCCGTCGCGAATTGTGGACAGTGATGGGTTTTCCACTACTGCTGAGGATGAAGTGGATGTGTTGGCAAAGTCGGTCGAAATGGTGAGCGGTGCTCTTTTGCAACCTAACAATGGCTTATATTCTCCTGTAGTGATGGAATTTCCGTCTATCAATGCTCCTGGATAGATCACATCGGAAGTGGGATCCAACACGACACTTTCGTCATATTCTTCAGAAACGGTTTTTTCTGTCACCGTACAGATTTCTGTTTCTGATATTTCGGTCTCTTTCGTTTCGGATGGGGTGGGTGCATCTTGCACAGGTACATTCAAACTTTTGACAAAATCGTCAATCTCTGTTGTGTCTGGATTCCCATTCAATGGTTCGTCTTTTTTCTCCTTGCAGGATATGAATGCTATTGTTATTAGTGCAGATAAAAATAAACTGAATAATTTAGTCTTCATGTTTTATTGTTTAAATTGGTTGAAAAATAAAAATGTTTTACATTAGATCTCTCCTTCCCATAGTGAGCAATCTATCCCATAAAGAAGTATTTGTGTTTCCATATGCATTTAAATTAGATTGTAGAATTTATAAAAATATCAATTGTTTCGTTTGCGGTCATATTGCCACTATTGTGGTTGTTATGGTAGTTGACACACAAAGCAATGTAACAAATATTATGCCAAAAATTGTTATATCATAAATTTTTGTGATATTTGTGAAGATTTTGTTTAAAAGAGGTTATCTTTGCAGAATGTGCTGAATGGCATAATTATTGCAATGTATTATGTGTTTGAATTTATTAAATTTAATATATATAAAAATGAACAAAAAAAGATTGTTAGGAATGGCTGCCACTGCTGTGTTGGCATTGCCTATGATTTTGGTTTCTTGTCATAAGGAAGATGACGAAGATCCTGAAGTTTTAGTTTCGAAAGTTGAGTTGAACATTCACGAGAAGGATGTTTTTGTGGGCGAAAATTTCACGTTGGAAGCAACGGTTACTCCAAAGAATGCAAAGAACAAGAAACTTACTTGGTCAAGCGGCGACACGAAGATTGCTACTGTTGATAATGGCGAAGTAAAAACATTGGCTACGGGTACTACTTACATCTATGTAAAGTCTGCAAATGGATTGAAAGACTCTTGTAAGGTAATTGCTCATGGCAATATCGAATTTACAGATGCTAAATTGCTTGCTGCTCTTGTCGCTGATAATAGTATCAACACTGATGGTGATGATGGGATTTCTCGTGCAGAGGCTGCTGCAGCTGAAAAAATGAAGATAAGCGACAATGAAATCACTTCTCTTGATGGTATTGAGTTCTTTACAGGATTGAAAGAGTTGGATTGTAGTGAAAATGAGTTGACTTCAATTGACTTGTCTAAATTAACTAAGCTGACTAACTTGAATTGTAGAAATAATAAGTTAACCTCTCTCAATATTGAGAATAATACTGCATTAACTTATTTGAATAGTAGTAAAAATAAGATTGACACATTGGATATCAGAAAAAATTCTTCATTGGAAACAATCCTTTGTGGTAACCAAGACACAACTCTTAAGTTATTCCTTACTATTGATCAATATAACGGTGTATGGAACGAAAAGAAGGGTAATTCAAGCAATAGCGGAATCGACTTGGTAATGAACATTTTTGAAGATGTTGTTTTCCACTCTTCTGCTTTTGATAATGACCTAAAGAATGGTGAGTCTGCTTCTATTAGTGTGGATGAAAGTTCGTTCTCTTTCCGTTTGTATAAAAAGAATACAGATTTGTCTTTTGTTGAGTCTTCTTTATTGAATCAATTGAAATGGGAAAGTTCTGATAAAACGGTTGCGACAATTAAACCAACTGTCGCTGAGAGTGACAATTCACATTATGTAAAAGTAAATGTTTCTTTGGAGTCTAAAGGTGAAACAGAGATTTCTGCTACAGATGGACAAGGAAACAAGATCGCATTTAAGTTGAAGGTTACAGAGTAATAGATCATACTTCTATGAAAAAGGCCGTCTCGTATGAGATGGCCTTTTTTGTGCTTATAACGTATGTAGGGAAACGTTTTAGAAACGCATTGTTTAGATCCACATGCCTTCTTCTGAGTTTTGCAGGTCGGCTATTGTGATACTATCGAGATAGTTTGTGATGATTTTTTCTAGGTTTCTCCACATGGGTAATGTGCGACAGGTCTCCTTTTGTGGACACTCTGGTCCTTCGCAATCAAGACAACTGACAGGCGCCAATGACAGCTCTGTCAGACGAAGAATCTCACCTGCTGTGTATTCTTCAGGTTTGCGAGTCAGTTTATATCCGCCACCTTTCCCTTGTGTCCCTTCGACAAGTTTGTGTTTTACAAAGAGAGACATGATATTCTCTAGGTATTTAAGAGAAATTTTTTGTCTTTCCGAGATGTCTTTTAATCTGACGTTTTTAAAGGTGGAATACTGATCTGCGAGGTCGATGAAAACCCTCAGTGCATATCTCCCGCGTGTTGATATCATCATGGCTGTCTCATTTTATAGATACACCCCAAGGAACTTTTGGAAACAGTTCCTTGGGGTGAGTTGTGAATTGAAATAATTATTTGCTGTCATGCTTTAGTTTGCGAAAAGAGGAGTACTCATATACCGATCACCTGTATCGGGTAAGAGAACCACAATGTTTTTACCAATGTTCTCATTTCTCTTTGCCAACTCTATGGCCGCCCATGTGGCTGCTCCAGAGGAGATGCCTACAAGGATTCCTTCCTTCTTCCCGATGAGCCTTCCTGTTTCAAATGCGTCTTCATTTTTCACTGTGATGATCTCATCGTAAATGCTTGTATCCAATGTGTCTGGCACAAACCCGGCGCCGATGCCTTGTATCTTGTGCGGACCGCTGATTCCTGTGGATAAAACGGCAGAAGTGGCAGGTTCCACGGCTACTATTTTTACATTTGGGTTCTTACTCTTAAGAAATTTCCCTACCCCTGAAATGGTGCCTCCTGTCCCTACACCGGCAACGAAGATATCCACTTCCCCATCTGTGTCTTCATATATTTCTGGGCCTGTTGTCTCGAAATGGGTTCGAGGATTTGCTGGATTGACGAACTGACCAGGTATGAAACTGTTGGGTATCTCTTCCGCCAGTTCGTTTGCTTTGGCAATTGCTCCCTTCATTCCTTTGGCACCTTCTGTCAGTACGAGTTCAGCACCATAGGCTTTCATAAGCATACGTCTCTCTACACTCATCGTTTCGGGCATCACAATGATGATTTTATACCCTCTTGCGGTAGCGACACTAGCTAACCCGATTCCTGTGTTTCCAGATGTGGGCTCGATGATGGTGGCTCCTTTCTTTAGTTTGCCAGAGTATTCCGCATCGTCAAGCATAGCTTTGGCGATGCGGTCTTTGACACTCCCGGCTGGATTAAAATATTCTACTTTGGCAACCAACCTTGCTCCTAGATTGAACTCCTCTTCTATGTGAGACAACTCAAGAAGGGGAGTATGTCCAATCAGCATGTCGGCCGTTTTATAAATTCTTGACATAAAAATAGATTCTTTTTTGTGCCGTAATTTATGATTTTTTTCTTTTAAAACATAATTTTTTTTAGTGTTTTATACTATCAAAACCGTGCTGCAAATCTGCGATAATGTCATCGATATGCTCTGTACCGATAGACAAACGAACTGTAGTCGGTTTGATACCAACACTCAACAACTCTTCTTCTGACAATTGTGAGTGTGTCGTACTGGCTGGATGGATAACCAATGACTTAACATCGGCTACATTGGCAAGTAAGGAGAAGAGTTCAAGACTTTCAGTAAACTTCTTGGCATCTTCAGCAGTACCTTTTACTTCGAATGTAAAGATGGAACCAGCTCCCTTAGGGAAATATTTGTTGTATAATTCTTTTGCTCTTCCTTGCTCTAAGGATGGATGGTTTACTTTCGCTACTTGAGGGTGGTTCTTTAAGAAATCTACTACCTTCAATGCGTTTTCAACATGGCGTTCAACTCTCAAAGATAGAGTCTCTAATCCTTGAATCAACAAGAATGAGTTGAATGGAGATATAGTAGCTCCTTGATCTCTCATGAGTGTTGTACGAGCCTTGATGATGTATGCCAAGTTGCCAACAGCTTGTGTGAACACAACACCATGGTAAGATGGATTTGGCTTGGACAATCCTGGGAACTTGTCGTTCTGTGCCCAGTCGAATTTTCCTGCATCGATGATGACGCCGCCCATTACACTACCATGACCACCGATGAACTTCGTAGCAGAGTGAACAACGATGTCAACACCATATTCGATCGGACGAAGTAGGTATGGAGTGGCAAATGTACTATCTACAATGAATGGAATGCCATGTTTGTGAGCAATATTGGCAATGGCTGCCAGGTCTATCACCTCTGAATTTGGGTTTCCTAAAGTCTCTGCATAAAGCAATTTCGTATTCTCTTTTATAGCTTTTTCAAAGTTCTCTGGGTTTGTCGGATCGACAAATGTTGTTGTTAATCCTTGCTCTTTTAATGTGTGAGATAGCAAGTTGAATGTTCCACCATAAAGATTTGAAGCAGAAACGATGTGGTCTCCTGTTGTTGCAATGTTTTGAATTGCGTATGTGATGGCTGAAGATCCACTGGCTGTTGCCAATGCTGCGGCACCACCTTCCAATGCTGCAATTCTTTTTTCGAAGATGTCAGATGTTGGATTCATTAATCGAGTGTAGATGTTTCCTCCCTCTGTTAATCCAAATCTACCTGATGCTTGATTTGCATCTTTAAACACATAGGATGTAGTGGCGTAGATAGGTACTGCTCTTGCATCTGTTGCACTGTCTGGTTGTTCTTGTCCGACGTGTACTTGTAAAGTTTCAAATTTGTAATTCTTGTTTGACATATCGACCTCCTTTTTTATTGTTATTTTTATTTCCTTTGTTTCATTTCGATGTTGCAAATATACAAACAATAAATATATAAACCTACTATATTGGTGGGTAATTTAAATAAAAATTTAAAATTTGTTTTTATTCTGTTGGTAATCAATAATTTAAAAATACTGTAAAATCGACTATTTAAGAGTGTTTTAGTTTAAAATTTCTTCTTTTGGAGTAAAAATACCTTTTGTTGGATAGTATTTAAGGGTTGTTTTTGTGAATTTTTGTCGTCAAAATGATGTGCGAAACGATATTCGTGCCATTTTTGCACTAAAATCCCCTTTAATTTAATAAGGTATATATGTTTTTTGATTAAAATATGGGGCGGTTTCTTGTTATAACCCCCTAATAACATACTAAATTAGAATGATTTTAAAATATTAACACTCAGATACATATAAAAATATTTTACGAATTTGAATAAAAAACATACCAAATTAGTAGGTTAATAAAAAAATGTGTTTTATATTTGCATCGTTAAATAAAATTAATGGGAGGATAAAATTATGGCAAAGATTATTGAAAGCTCATTAGAGTTGGTTGGTAATACACCACTTTTAAAACTCAACAATTATTCTAAAAAAACAGGAGTGTCAAATGCAACAATTTTGGCAAAGTTGGAATACCTGAATCCTGCTGGTTCGGTAAAAGACCGTATCGCACTTGCGATGATTGAAGATGCTGAAAAGAAAGGTATTTTGAAACCGGGTGCTACGATTATTGAACCTACTTCTGGTAATACTGGTATCGGTTTGGCTGCTGTTGCTGCTGCTAAAGGTTACAAGGCTATTTTGACCTTGCCCGACACCATGAGTGTAGAACGTAGAAATCTCTTGAAGGCTTACGGTGCTGAAATCGTATTGACTGAGGGTGCAAAGGGAATGAAGGGAGCCATCGCCAAAGCAGATGAACTCAATAAGGAGATCAAGGGCTCTGTTATTTTGGGTCAGTTTGTGAACCCAGCCAACCCTAAAGTTCACCGTGAAACGACAGGTCCTGAGATCTGGGATCAAACAGATGGTAAGGTAGATATCTTCGTAGCAGGTGTTGGTACCGGTGGTACATTGACAGGTGTTGGAGAGTTTCTGAAGTCTAAAAATCCTAATGTGAAGATTGTGGCTGTAGAGCCTGCTACTTCACCGGTGTTGTCAAAGGGTACTGCGGGAGCGCATAAGATTCAAGGTATCGGTGCAGGATTCGTGCCTGATACATTAAATACTAAAATCTACGACGAAGTGATCGCTATTGAGAATGAAGATGCCTTTACAGAGGGAAGGAATTTTGCAGTAAGCGAAGGTGTCTTGGTAGGTATTTCTTCTGGTGCAGCGTTGAAAGCTGCTTCAATATTGGCTAATCGTCCGGAGAACAAAGGAAAGAATATTGTGGTTCTTTTGCCAGATTCAGGTGACAGATACTTGTCAACTGCTTTGTTCTCAAATAATTAATAGTTAACATTTGGACATATCTTCCGTGATGACCGAAGGCGAAAAAGCCTTCGGGAAGGGGGATACATTTTCAAAAAAAGAGTTTTTATGACTGAAAATCAAGAGAAATTACGAAATAATCATCCGTGCTTTGCCAATAAACCTGGTAATCTCGGAAGAATACACCTACCAGTCAGCCCTGCGTGCAACCTTGGTTGCCGCTTCTGCAGTCGCGTGCTCAACGACACGGAGCATCGTCCGGGTGTGACGGCAAAGGTGATTACGCCAGAGGAAAGTGTAGCCATTCTGAAAAAAGCGTTGAAGATATGTCCAGACATCAAAGTAGCTGGCATCGCAGGACCTGGAGACACATTAGCGACCGATACAGCTTTGGAAACATTCCGTCTCGTGGGTAAAGAGTTCCCTCAATTGCTCAAATGTATGAGTACCAACGGATTGCTACTCGACGAGAAGGCGGACAAAGTAATCGAGGCAAAGATTGATTCACTGACGGTCACTGTCAATGCGATCGATCCTGAAATAGAAGCTAAACTAAATAAGTTTATTATCTATCATGGTAAGAAATACGATGCGTTGGAAGGTGCCAAGATATTAATCGAAAATCAATTGAATGGTATTCGAAAAGTGGCAGAGAGTGGTATCACCGTAAAGGTTAATACAGTATTGGTACCAAGAATCAATGGTAGTCACATCGAGACGATAGCGAAGACGGTTTCTTCGTTGGGAGCCTCCATCTATAACATCATTCCGCTGATTCCGACGTATGAACTCAAAGACGAGAAAGCTCCTTTCTGTTTCCAAATCGAAGAGGCAAGAAAGAGTGCAGAGAAGTACATCGATGTGTTCCGTCATTGCAACCGCTGTCGAGCTGATGCGGTGGGAGTGCCAGGCGTAAGTGAGTTCTCTAAAGAGGTTTATTCAGACGATTTTGTATTATCAGATACTTTCTCACATGGATGATAAACAGAAATACAATGCTTTTCGAGTAGCGGCAGCTTCAACGGATGGATACACGGTCGATACTCATTTCGGTAGAGCTACGGATTTTTACATCTACCAGTTCTTCGATGGAGAGTGGATCTATGTTGAGAAACGTACAACGCCACCAGTGTGTCAAAATGGTGGACATTCCCGAGAAGACATGGAGAAGAGAGTGGAACTCTTTTCTGATTGTCAATACATCACAGCTTCACGCATCGGAACGGGTGCAAGTGCACTGCTGACGCAAAAAGGAATCATCGCGATGGCATTGCCGGGCGACTTGATTGAAGCTTTAAACAAAATTTATACTTATAACGAGATTCAAAATTTATTTTAATTATTCACCCGCCACCAGTGTGGCAATAAAAACAGTATAATCACAATGGCAGAAATCAGACAGATAGCAATTTACGGAAAAGGTGGTATCGGTAAATCAACGACCACTCAGAATTTAACAGCCGGTTTGGTTGAACATGGTAAGAAAGTGATGGTAGTGGGCTGTGACCCTAAGGCGGATTCTACCCGTTTATTGTTGGGAGGATTGGCTCAAAAAACAGTGCTGGACACTATTCGTGATGAGGGTGAGGACATCTCCTTGGACAGAATCATGCGTACTGGTTTCGGAGGCACTCGTTGTGTGGAGTCTGGTGGACCAGAACCAGGTGTGGGATGTGCCGGTCGTGGTATCATCACTTCCATCAATATGTTGGAGAACTTAGGTGCATACACCGATGATTTGGATTATGTCTTCTATGATGTGTTGGGCGACGTTGTCTGCGGTGGTTTCGCAATGCCTATACGCGAAGGTAAGGCCAAAGAAATTTACATTGTGGCTTCGGGTGAGATGATGGCGTTGTATGCTGCTAATAATATAGCAAAGGGTATTCAACGTTATGCAAGAACAGGTGGTGTACGCTTGGGTGGTATTATATGTAACTCAAGAAATGTAGATCGCGAGTTGGATTTGCTACGTGCTTTCGCAAATGAACTAGGAACTCAATTGTTGTATTTCGTACCACGTAACAATATCGTTCAACGTGCCGAGATCAACAAGAAGACTGTGATCGAGTACAAGCCTGATTCAGACCAGGCACAAGAATATCGTAATCTGGCAGAGGCGGTTATCAAAAACGAGAGTTTTGTGATTCCTACGCCGATGACACAGGAGCGTCTTGAAGAGATTTTGCTCGAGTATGGTTTGATGGATAATGCAGACGACTATAGAATTTAATTGAGAACTAAAAGGTTAAGAGTTTAGAGTTATGGGGTACAGGATTGCAGTTGCCACATCGGATGGATTAAATATCGACCTGCATTTTGGGTCGGCTCAACAGTTTGAGATTTATTCTGTTGAAGGTCTTGATTTCTACAAGATAGAGACAAGAAATGTACCGGCGTCACAGGAACAACAGTATTCTTATGCAAGAAATGTTGAGGCTGGATGTGGCAATGGTTTGGGTCCGGGTGATGGTAGTGGCTGCAATTCTGGATGTAACTCGGGCTGTGGCAGTCGAAACGGCTGTGGTGGCGGAGAAAAATCGGAATCGGTGGAGTTGCTTTCTGATTGCCGCAGTGTAGTCTGCAAGAAGATAGGTCGCAACATTCTGAAACAGTTCGAGAGAAAAGCCATCTCAGTTTTTGATGTAGAATTACCTATCAAAGAAGCCTTGTCAAAGATAGTCTCTTACTACTACAAGATCGATGAAAGAAAGTTGAATTTTAAAAATCAAGAAGAGTAAATTTATTATATGGCGAATAGAATCAATTTAAACATGACCACCGTCGAGAATCGCGAGTTGCGACTCGGTACGATCATCGGGTGGGATGGCTCGGCAAAGCAGCTGATTGAACAGTCTGCTTACGACGAGCGAAGCGTAAAGAAACATGGAGGCTGTAAGGGCGCCGGTCAGGGTTGTCGTCTTTGTGAATTACAGAGTCCCTTGAACCAAGAGACCATGTGCTCCAACGCCATCGTACAATGTCAGATAGGTAACCTTACCGATTGTGTCTTGATTGACCATGCGCCTATCGGATGTAGTAGTGAATGTGCAAAGTTCAACCTCTCCATGCACAAGGGATTGGAACGTCGTGGCAAGCCTCAGCAGAACACATTGAACATGAGTACAAACCTCCAAGAGAAAGACATGGTGTTCGGTGGTAGTGCCAAACTTCGTCAGGCCATCCGCATCGCCAAGGAGCGTTACAATCCGAAGGCTATCTTCATCGCCATGGCTTGTGCCACAGCTATCACAGGAGAGGACATCGACAGTGTAGCAGAAGAGATGGAACCAGAGGTGGGTGTGCCTATCATCCCATTGCACTGCGAAGGTTTCCGAAGTAAACACTGGAGTACTGGTTTTGATGTGGCTTTCCACGGTGTCTTGAGACAGATAGTTGAAAGACATCCTAAAAAGAAACAGAAAGATTTAATTAATATCATCGCTCTTTGGGGAACAGATTGGTTCTCCGACTTGCTGAAACCACTTGGTTTGCGTGTGAATTACTTGTTGGACTGTGCCTCATTTGAGGAGATTCGTCAGGCTTCCGAAGCCGTGGCTACCACCACCTTCTGTGAAACACTTGGTGGTTACATGGGAGCAGCGTTGGAAGATCAGTTCGGTGTTCCACAAATCGACGCTCCGCAGCCTTATGGTATCAAAGGAACAGATGCTTGGTTGCGCGCTATCGCTAAGGTGGTCGGCAAAGAGAAAGAGGCAGAAGCGTTCATTGAAAGCGAGCATAAACGTATTGCTCCTAAATTGGCGGAGTATCGCGAATATTTCAAAGGAAAATATGGAATGGTGCTTACCGGTTCAGCTTATGCTCATGGCTTGATCAGTGTATTGGCTGAGTTGGGTATCAAGAACGAAGCTGCGTTGGTCTTCCATCACGATCCAGTTTATGATGGTGCGGGTAAGAATCAGGATACGCTAAAAGAGTTGGTCGAGACTTACGGAGACATTCCTCACTATACAGTTAGTAAGACTCGAGCCTTCCAGTTGCCTCAGCTCTTGAAACGCGTAAAGACAGACTTCTTGATCATTCGTCACCCAGGACTTGCCTCCGTGGCTGGTCACCTCGGCGTACCAACCTTCGCATTGGGTGATGAGCATATTCCAGTAGGATACGATGGAATCTTGCGTGTGGGCGAAATCCTGAAAGGTGTATTGGCACGTACGAAGTTCAACAAGACGCTACAACGTCACGTTCGTTTGCCTTACAACGACTGGTGGTTCAACCAAGACGATCCATTCAAACTCACCAACGATAAGAGTGTGTTTGAAGATATTGAAAAGAAGCTGGATGCCTAAGTTTTATTTAACAGAAGAGGCATGAGTGTCTAAATATTGTGCCTCTTCATTTTTCGAAATATCAAAAGATTCAAGTAAATGAGCGAAATACAAAAGAAAAAACCTTCGGTAATATCCGATGTTAGATATGCTTGTGCGGTAGGTGCAACCAATACCGTAGTAGCCATCAAGGGTGCAGTGCCAATCGCCAATTGTAGTCCTGGCTGTCAGTTGAAGACGACCGCCATGTTGACCTTCGAAAATGGTTTTCAAGGAAGTATCTCCGCTGGTGGTGGTAACATGCCAAGCTCCAATGCTACGGAGAATGATGTGGTCTTTGGTGGTATCAAAACTCTCGACAATCTTATCAAATCAACACTGAAAATTTACGATGGTGATCTCTTCGTGGTATTGACAGGATGTACGGGTGAGTTGATCGGTGATAATGTGCCAGACTTGGTAGGACGTTATCAGAAAGCTGGTTACCCTGTGGTCTATGCTAATACGGCTGGTTTTAAAGGCAACAACCTTTACGGACACGAAGTGGTGGTGGATGCTATTATCGATCAGTTTGTAGGCGATTACGATGGTGAAAAGAAGAAAGGACTCGTAAACCTTTGGTTTGAAGTGCCTTACTACAACCAAAACTGGAGAGGAGATTATCAGGAGCTTGCTCGTATTTTACGTGGCGCAGGATTGGAGGTGAACGTATTGTTCGGTCCTGAAAACCCTGGTGTTGAGGCTTGGAAACGTATTCCTCAGGCACAGTTCAACTTGGTGGTTTCCCCTTGGGTGGGTGTCAAAAACGCAGAGCATCTTCAAAAGAAATATAATCAACCATTCTTACATATCCCTGAGATACCAGTAGGAGAAGAGGCTACAGCTAAGTTTATTCGTCAGGTGGTGGAGTATGCAGGAATCGACAAGACTCAGTCGGAGGCATTTATCAAGCAGGAGGCAGATATTTACTATTACTACCTTGAGCACTTCTCTGAGTTCTTTGCAGAATATTGGTATGGTATGCCAAGTGAGTTCGTTGTGACGGCAGATGCTTCGTATGCTTTGGCTTATTCGAAATTCTTGGCAGATCAGATCGGTTTGATCCCGAAACAAGTGATCATCACCGATAAAACACCGGAGAAGTTCCGTCCTGCCATTTCAGAGTATTTCAAGAATAATATCTCCGAAGGAGTAAGCATCGATGTGGTCTTCGAGGAGGATGGTTACGAAGTGGAGAAACTGATTGAGGAGGTTAATTTCACATCTGGTAAGCCTCTGATTTTGGGTACATCCTGGGAACTTACCCTCGCCAACAAGAAGGGGGCTTTGTTCTTCGAAATTTCAACACCTTCGTCGGAGACACTTATCGTCAACCGCTCTCATATCGGTTACAAAGGTGCACTGCAGTTCTTGGAAAGAATTTATAGTGCTTCCGTAGGAGGAAAATAATAAAAGCGGATGTTGTCTGAATTTGCAGACAACATCCCTTACAAAGGAAAAACAATATCATTATAAAAGGCAAGTTAATGACACGACTAAATAACATAACATATAATATGGTTACAGCAGCGAAGATGCTCTTTGTTGCTGGTCGTGGACGAATTGCCGAAAATTCACCAATCCGTTTTGCGTTCCTGTTTTCTGTAAAACCTTACATGATGTATAGACAATGTTCCATGTGCGAATGTTGTTGCCGATGTATTATGCCAGTGTGTTAATTAGGGTAGCTGGCCCCCCCCACAATACAATTACTAATCTTACCCTGGATTTCAAATTAAGCATTTATTTGACGTATAGTGTAAAACAACTACGCAAATGATTTGTTTTTAAGTGTTTATATCTTCAATATTTTATAATCGGCAAAACAATAACAGACATGGCAATTTACAATAATGTATTAGACTTAATTGGCAACACGCCCATCGTTCAACTTTCAAGACTGAACACGGGCAAGAGTTCTCTTTTCCTGAAACTGGAGAACCAGAATCCCGGCGGTAGCATAAAGGATCGAACTGGCTTGAATATGATTGAACAAGCGGAGAGACGTGGAACGATTCACCCTGGACAACTCATTGTGGAGGCTACGGCTGGAAACACTGGATTGGGTCTCGCATTGGCAAGCAGAATGAAGGGATACAAGCTTTTATTGGTGATCCCGGACAAGATGAGCGTCGAGAAGATTAATCACCTTCGTGCATTGGGTGTGGAGACGGTCATTACTCGAAGCGATGTTGGTAAGGGACATCCAGAGTATTATCAAGATTTAGCTGCTCGAATTGCTAACGAGAGGGGAGGCTACTACATTAATCAATTTGAGAATCCTGATAACCCTGAGACCCATGTATTGACTACGGGTCCTGAGATTTGGAAACAATTGGAGCATAAAGTAGATGCCGTTGTTGTGGGTGTTGGTTCTGCTGGAACACTGACAGGTTTGACCAAATTCTTCAAGAAGGTAAGTCCGCAGACCGAGTTCATCCTTGCCGATCCAAAAGGTTCCGTTTTGGCGGACTACATCAACCTAAAGAAACTACGTAATGATGCAGGTTCATGGTTCGTCGAAGGTATCGGAGAGGATTACATCCCTAAGTTGGCCGACTTCGATTTGGTGAAGAAGGCCTACGAAGTGACCGACGAGGAGAGCTTCACCGCCGCCCGCCTTTTGCTGAGGGAAGAAGGCATTCTGGCAGGATCATCCACTGGTACGCTCCTAAGTGCAGCCCTTCGCTACTGTCAGGAGCAGACTGCTCCCAAACGTGTGGTGACACTTGCGTGCGACAGCGGTAATAAATATCTCTCTAAAATGTTTAATGACAGTTGGTTAAAGGAGAAAAACCTAACCCTCAATCTTTAACCCCTAACTAACTTTTAATTCTTAACTCTTAATTCTTAATTAATATATGGCTTTAGGATTTTCAACAAAGGCTATCCACAACGGAGAAGAGCCCGATTTCAGAGAAGGTGCGAGCGGTGATGTTGCCGTACCTATACATTTGGCCACCACTTTTGCACGACGCAAAGCCGGTAGTCCCACAGCAGGATATGAATATACCCGCAGTTTGAACCCTACCCGTAAGGCGTTGGAGGAGAAGTTGGCGGCATTGGATGGAGCAAAATATGGCCTCGCTTTTTCATCAGGTCTGGCGGCAGCATCCACGTTGATTATCTCCCTCTTGAAGGCAGGAGATAATGTGATTGGCTTTGATGATCTGTATGGAGGAACGAGACGTCTGTTGAGTAATGTCTTTGTGAATTTTAATATAACGGTTTCATACGTCGATGCGACTGTCCCTGAGAATATAGAGAAGGCAATAAAGCCTGAATCTAAACTGATCTGGATAGAGTCGCCCACCAATCCGTTACTAAAGATTGCTGACATTCGGGCTATTGCACAAATCGCCAAGAAACATGGACTCATTCTTGTGGTGGACAATACCTTCTTGTCCCCCTATTTCCAAAAACCATTGGATTTAGGAGCCGACGTAGTGGTTTATAGTACAACAAAATATATTGGTGGACATAGTGACACATTGGGTGGATCCATTGTTCTAAACAACGAGGAGTTCTATAAAAAGATAGCCTATAATCAGAATGCAGTAGGAGCCGTTCTATCACCTTTTGATAGTTACCTGACCTTGCGTGGAGCCAAGACCCTCGCTGTGCGCATGGAGCAGCACCAGAAGAATGCATTGGCATTAGCCGAGTTCCTGCAAAACTCACCCAAAATCAAACGTGTTCTTTACCCAGGATTAAAGAACCATCCACATCATGATATAGCAGCGTCGCAAACAACTGGTTTCGGAGGTGTCTTTTCATTTGAGTTGGAAGGAACCCTTGAGGATGCTGAGAACTTCTTGTCCAAGCTGAAACTCTTCTCTACGGCTGAGAGTTTGGGTGGCGTGGAAAGTTTGGCAGAGATACCTGCCATCATGACACACGCTTCTGTTCCGAAAGAGGTGCGTGAGAAAAATGGTATTTCCGATACGCTGATTCGTATCTCGGCAGGTATAGAGAATACGGAAGACTTGATTGAAGATTTCAAACAAGCATTAGGCTGAAAATAGAGATTTTTATTATCTGTAAAAACATAAAGTTATGGGAAAGATTAAACCAGAATTCCAAGAGAATGTTTCAGAAACACTCTTGATCCCTCTCTACATGAGAGCAAAGGAATCCAAAGAAGAAAATCCGATTATCACAGACAAAACATCGGAAGCAATTCTTTCGATGGTTGATTATAACTTTAGTAAGTTTTATACAGATGTACGATGTCAATTGTGTATTTCATTCAGAACCAAATATTTCGATGATGCAGTACGAAACTTTGTAGCTAAATATGACGATGCAGTGGTGGTGTTGATTGCATGTGGTTTGGATCCACGTGTCGAGCGTATCTCCATCAAAAAGAGTTATCAGGCGTATGAATTGGACTTTCCTGATGTCATCAATCTCAGAAGACAATTCTTGCCTGAATCGTCGAACAACAGATACCTTACAGGTAACATAACGACTGAAGGATGGATTAAAACCATCAAGGAGGAGCATCCGAATGGTCATTTCCTCTTCATCTTGGAGGGGGTTGCCATGTATCTGACGGAAGAGGAGGTGAAGAGGGTCTTCAAGAATATTGATGATAATTTTGAACATGCTGAGATTTACATGGAACGCATGAACAAGTATCTGAGCAGGAGAACCTATCTTCACGAGTCGGTAAAGAACACCAACGCCACCTTCCGTTGGGGATGCGACAATCCGAAGGAGATAGAGCGATGGAGTGATTCCTTTAAACTGAAGAGTGAATATTACTACTATTCAGACGAGTATAACAGGATTCGAAAGAGAATAGGTTTAAAAGCTATTCCGCTCAAATACCTTCCCCGAAATCGTCGTTCGTTGGGAATCTGGAGTTACGAGAAAAGAGACAGAATCATTGCGAAACAATAATAATAAATATCTCATCATCAGTTATTTCGAAGTAAGTCCAACAAGCTTACATTCAATTCTTACCAGCAACAGATGATGAATGAAATTTAAATAAAAAAATCCGTTCGATCACTTTTTATTACAGCCATTAGGCGGATGAGTGCATGTCAATATGATATGCTCCCAGGAGATTGTATGTCAAAATTTTTAAAAATCACACAATTAACAGAGTAGAATAAAATGAAAATATATCATCAGTTATTAATAGTATTTTCGCTATATGCAGCGACAACAAGTGCACAAGTGGTTCCTTCAGATACAGTTGCTAAGGGACAAACATCAACAGGGTCAACTGTGAGTACGCAAGACATCTCTTCAGAGACGGCTAAAGAGCTGATACCAGCCATAAAGTTTGGAGATGAAATAAAGGTGCGATTGGGTGGTTTTTTCCGTGCTGAATATTACGTGGATAACCGCGAGATCGTAGGTGCCAGCGATGGTCTTTTTGGCTTCTTCCCAGCAGACCATGTTTATGACAGTAATGGCGATGACCTGAATGAAGTGGTGAGACAGAACTTTTCCACGCAGGCTACTCGATTCACTGCCACATTGGATGGTCCAAAACTTGGAAAGGCAACTTCCAAGGCATACGTGGAATTTGATTTCTCGGGAGGAAACACTGTCAATGTCAGATTGCGACAGGCATGGGCTAAGTTTGGCTGGCAGAAGGGTGAATTGCTCTTAGGAAAGGCTTGGAACCCATTCTCTGACGTTCCGTTCCCATACGTGGCTGGATTGCATATTGGTATTCCATTCCGTCAATTCAACAGAGGTGACCAGATTCGTTACACGTTCAAGCCAACTGATCGTCTCAACTTAGTTGTGGCTGGAGTATATCAGACAGAGCATAAATCGATACTCGAGGAGTCATCGAATAGTGATATTCGTCAGAATCCAACACCAGAGTTCCATTTGCAGTTGCGTTATGCTTCTCCTGTAGTTAGTGCAGGAATCCTTGGTGAGTTCAAGAGCCTGCGTCCTGCGACTAAAATCACTAATGAGGATGGTAGCGTGTATAAGACAGACGAAAAGGTAAATTCATACGCGTTAAGTTATTACTTGCAGGTGATAAAAGGAAAGTTCGGACTAAAGACGGGAGGTTTATACGGTAGTAACTTGAGCGAATATTTCCAGCAAGGAGGTTACGCTGTGAAATCAATAGATGAGAAAACGGGCAGACGCACCTATTCCACTTCGAAAGTTACATCGTATTGGCTCAACCTCTCGTACGGCAAGACATGGGCACCAAGCCTGTTTGTCGGTTATTCAAAGAATTTAGGATTTAATGATAACATCTTGGCTGGCGGCGACTTCTTTGGTAGATGGCAAAACGTCGATCATATCTTCAGAGTATCTCCATCGTTGAAATTCTCTCACAAGCAATGGACCATTCAAGCAGAACTTGATTACGATTTGGCTGGCTATGGATCCATAGATTATGCCGATCACGGAAAGGTGAAAGATACGCACAATGTGTCGGCTGTCAGAGGACTTTTCGCTACAACATTTTTCTTCTAATCATTAAAAAAAACTTATTGTCTAACATTTAACACATTAAAAACATATGAAAAAGAATAATTTATTTACAGTCGTTTTACTTATTGTATTCTCATTTTTCTTGTTTTCCTGCGGTAATGCCTCAAAGGAATCAACTAGTAGTAAAAAAGAACTTTCAGTAGGCTTCTCGCCTGGTCCTTATTCCGATCTCTTCAAAGCGACCATTCAGCCAGCTCTCGAAAAGAAAGGTTATACCGTGAAGGTGGTGGAATTCACTGATTGGGTGACACCTAACCTTGCTTTGGCCAACAACGAGATAGATGCCAATATTTACCAGAACACCCTCTATCGACAAAATTTCTGCGACACAAAAGGTGTTGATTTGACGGCAACTTTCTCCGTGCCTACAGCAGCTTTGGGATTATATTCCGACAAGTATAAAGTAAAGAGTCTTGACGAGTTGAAAGCACAACTACAGCCAGGTGGCATCGTTTCAGTCCCTAATGATGCAGTCAACCTTGCACGTGCGTTGCGTTTCCTTCGCTCGATTGGCTTGCTCACGATAAAATCTACGGTTGATGATAAAACAGCAACAGAAAATGATATTGACGAGAATCCATTCGAACTTAAGATTGTTCCATTGGAAGCAGCCCAGTTGCCTCGTTCCTTGGATGGTAGCACACTTGCAGTGATCCCTGGCAACTATGCCATCTCTTCAGGATTGAAACTCTCTTCCTCCATTGTAGGAGAGGCTTTGCCTTCAGAACTTCTTATCTGGTTCGTCGTAAACACGAAAGATGCCGATGCTCAATTCGTAAAGGATGTGCAGGAGGCATACGAATCAGAGGATTTCAAGAACTATTTTGAGGATCCAAAAAATGAGTTCGACAGGTTCCAACGTCCACAATGGTATGTGGATAAATGGAATATCCAGAACAGATAATAGTTCAATTCCTTTTATAGATGCTCGATCAAACAGGATCGGGCATCTATTTGTATAACTCATAAAAAGTAAGAAGTATAGATGATAAAATTTAACAATGTAAGTGTTTCATTCAAAGATAAGAAGAGTCAGATAGTGCATGCTGTCAAGAATGTCTCTTTTGAAGTTGAGGATGGAGAAATTTTGGGAATTGTGGGCACCAGTGGAGCGGGTAAGAGCACACTTCTTCGTACGGTCAATCAGTTACAGCTTCCTACTGGCGGACAGACAATTGTGGATGGTAACGACATTGGCAGTTTGTCGGGGGCAGAGCTGGCAAAGGCTCGTCACTCTATCGGTATGATTTTTCAGCAATTCAACCTTGTCAGCACCAAGACGGTGGCACAGAATGTGGCTTTCGCCATGGAGATAGCAGGGCGCAGCAAAGAAGAAATTAAACAACGAGTGCCAGAACTGTTGAAGCTTGTGGGTTTGAGCGAACGGGCGAATGTCTATCCGAATACATTAAGTGGTGGACAGAAGCAGCGAGTGGGAATTGCCCGCGCTGTGGCCAACAATCCCAAGATTCTGCTTTGCGACGAAGCCACGTCGGCTTTGGATCCAGAGACCACCAATGATGTCTTGCAGCTTTTGAAAGAGATAAACCACAAGTTCGGTATCACCATTGTGCTTATCACTCACGAATTAGATGTGGTCAAAAAGATATGCCAGCGTGTGGTGGTGATGAATCGTGGAGAGGTAGTTGAAATAGGTGATGTGTTTGACGTCTTTACGAACCCACAGCATGAGTTTACAAAGACACTCTTGTCGCACACCTTCGACCTCGACCTTCCGGATCGTTTGACGCACGATTATTCGAAACCGTTGGTGAGAATAGTTTACAACGGCGAGAAAGCAGAAGATGCCATCGTATCCAACGTGGTGAAACAGTATGCGGTTGATGTGAATATTTTGCATGGTAAGATTGAGTACATCAATGACAGACCATTTGGTATTCTGATTGTTCAACTGATTGGAGAACAGGATGAAATAGAAAAGAGTTTAGATTATTTGAGTAAAAACACATATAGAACGGAGGTGATAAATGAACGAAACTAATTATTCAGAACTGGTTAGTAACTTGTTGCCAGCGTTTGGTGAAACATTGGAGATGTGTGGAATCGCGCTTGCTTTGGCGATTTTGTTAGGTGTACCGCTTGGCGTGTTGTCTTATCTTACGAGCGACCGCAATATATGTCAGAATAAGCTTATCAATCTATTGGTCAGTTTTATATTGAATGTGATTATGTCAACCCCGTTTGTGATTTTGTTGGTGTTGTTGCTGCCTTTCACAAAGTTGGTGGTGGGCACCTCCATAGGACCTGAGGCCGCATCGGTGCCGTTAGGCATTGTTGCCATCGCTTTCTATGCACGTTTGGTGGAGGGCAATTTGCATGGTGTGGACAAAGGGGTGATAGAGGCATCGATAGCCATGGGAGCCACATGGTTCAAGATTGTCACCAATGTCTTGTTGCCAGGTGCATTCAGTGGCATGATACGAGGATTGACCGTTCTGGCGGTCACGCTGGTGGGCTATTCGGCTATGGCCGGTATTGTGGGTGGCGGTGGCGTCGGTGACCTTGCTATTCGGTTCGGCTACTATCGTTACCAGACCGATGTTATGATCATCACAGTACTTTTGCTTATTGGATTGGTACAGATTATTCAGACATTGGGAGAAAAGGCTTCTCAAAAAGCGCAAAAATAGGGCGATTATAAACAATACATAAGAACCCAAATAGTGTTAATTGTAACGAAAGACATTGCTCCGCGATGAGGGTGGGGCGATGTCTGTTTGATTTCTAAAAGAAGTCCATAGAACCTACCTGTAATATTAAAATCAATCTGTCTTTTTGTCCTTCCTAACAAACTTACTTTTTTATCAATTCATAATCATGCGTATAATCACAGTGTCAATATCGAATACATTGTAAATGTATTAATCTACTAAATTAATAGGTATTTATAAATATGTTATAATCAATGCAATACAAAAAAATATTTTTATTTTATTGAATATAACCTACCAAAGTAGTATGTAAATAAAAAATTGTTTTATATTTGCATCGTAAAATCAAAAAAGGAGGATATTATATGGCAAACATTCATCAATCAATCGCAGAATTAGTAGGGAAGACCCCACTTCTTCAGCTTAATGGGTATAGTAAAGCAAAAAACCTTAAGGCTAACATTATAGCAAAATTGGAGTACTTCAATCCCAATCAATCGGTCAAGGACAGAATAGCCCTTGCCATGGTGGAGACGGCAGAGAAAGAAGGCAAGTTAAAGAAAGGAGACACCATAATCGAACTTACTAGTGGTAACACGGGTGTAGGTCTTGCTGCTATAGCAGCAGCCAAAGGTTATCCTTTCAGAGTCTATATTCAAGATCAGGTGTCGAAAGAACGTTTTCAAGTAATTCATGCTTTCGGAGGGAAAACGGTTAAACTTTCTGAAGTGCCTGAAATAGTTGAAAGTTTCGAAAAAAATGGTCCTGATTTCATTGAGTGTGTAAAAGCGTTGGAACGTCATGTTGCAGGAGAAAAGAATCTGTGGTTCGCTGATCAGACCCGCAACCCAGCCAATCCTAATGTCCATTTTCATACAACGGGTCCTGAGATTTGGAACGACATCGACGGAAAGGTGGATGCCTTTGTGGCTTGCGTAGGTACGGGCGGTACACTTTCAGGCGTGGGAAATTTCTTGAAATCGAAGAATCCGAATGTAAAGATCTTCGGTGTACAGCCTACAGAAGATTCTTTCCAATCACCTGAACGTCCTGACCAAGAGGAGATCACGGGTGTGCATCCGTTCGAGAACACCAAGGAGGAGTATATTCCAGCCAACCTCGACCGTAAGGTATATGATGGTTATTTTGAGGTACACACGGATCAAGCATACGAGGCAGCTCGTCTTTTGGCGAAAAAGGATGGTGTGTTGGTGGGCGCTTCTTCTGGTGCTGCCCTCTATGCCGCTACTCAACTGGCTCAGCGTGAGGAGTTCAAAGGAAAGAATATCGTTGTCCTTCTGCCAGACACTGGATTGAGATACTTGTCAACGCACTTATTTCAAGCAGAATAATATATCTTTTTCTACCTAAAGGTTTTTTGTCTTTAGGTAGTTTGTTTTTTTTTTATTTGAGGAGAAAATGAATTTTATTTTTATATCACCAAATTTTCCATATACCTATTGGAATTTTTGCGACAGACTTAAACAAAATGGTGTTAATGTATTAGGCATTGGCGACTCTTCGTATGATGCGCTGAACATAAATCTGAAGAATTCACTGACCGAATACTATAAGGTGGATTCCTTACAGGACTATGACCAGGTGTTTAAGGCTGTGGCTTTTTTCTCGTTCAAATATGGCAAAATCGATTGGATAGAATCCAACAATGAGTTCTGGCTAGAACAGGATGCTCGTCTTCGTACTGATTTTAATATTAATACAGGCATAAAATCTGATAGAATTGCCAACTACAAAAGTAAATATCAGATGAAGGAGTTTTATCGTAAGGCAGGTGTGCCTGTGGCACGCATCCAGCATGTCACGACGATAAAGAAAGCTCAGGAATTTGTAAAACTTACAGGGTATCCGGTCTTCGCAAAACCTGAGATAGGGGTTGGCGCCACCGATACGTTCAAGATTACGAATGATGAGGAGTTACAAGATTTTTTCAATCGAAAGCCCGATTTCCCATACGTTATTGAAGAGTTCGTGACGGGAGACATCTGCTCTTATGATGCTATTGTGGATAATGAGGGCAATCCTCTCTTCGAGAGTATGACAGTTTGGCCTCCTTCTGTAGCGGACATCGTCAAATATCAATTGGATTTGATGTACTATACAGCCTCTGATTTGCCAGCGGGACTTCGTCGATTGGGTCGTGCGGCTGTGAAGGCTTTCGAGGTGCAGAACCGTTTCGTGCATTTGGAGTTCTTCCGACTATCTGCAGACAAACTTGGACTTGGCAAAAAGGGCAGTTTCGTTGGATTGGAGGTCAATATGCGACCTGCAGGGGGGTACACTCCAGATATGATGAATTGGGCTCACAGTACGGATGTTTATCAGATATGGGCTGATATGGTGACATCCAACAAACGTCTTTTACCAGACAGCAACCAACATCAATATTGTGTCTTTGCTTCAAGACGTGATATCCATGATTATGTGCATAGCCATGAGGAGATTATAGAACGTTATGGAGACAAGATGCTCATGTGCGAACGTATGCCCGACATGATGGCTCCGCAGATGGGTAATCAGATGTACACAGCGTATGCAGCAGATTTGAAAAAAACTTTGGAGTTTATTAAATTTGTTCACCAACAAAAGTAACTTATCTATTTAGGAATGGAGATTAATTATTATAAAGAATATAGCCATTATCTTGGAAGAGATATGGAATTTAAAACCTATGGAAGACCGGGTGGTAAATTGGCCTTCGCCTTCGCACCTCAGAATGGAAGATTCTATGATTTCGAGAGTTTTGGAATGGTGAATGAGTTGGAACCTTGGATTAACTCAGGGAAACTGATGTTGGTCACTCCTGACAGTATCGATTTGGAGACTTGGAGCGATGAGAATGGTAATCCTCGCTATCGAATTGAACAACAGGAGCGCTGGTTCAAATATATCACCGAGGAACTTTTTGCCCGTGCTGTGCAACTTAATAATTCGTTTGGCTACAAAGCTTTGGTGACAGGCTGTAGCATGGGAGGCGTGCATAGTGGTAATTTCTTCTTTCGCCGCCCAGATCTGTTTGATGTGATGATTTCACTCAGCGGACTCTTCAATGCCCAGTATTTTTTTCATGACTATTTCGATGATTTGGTCTATAATAATTCTCCCGTTCACTTCTTGCGTAATCTTCCGCCTGATCATTACTATAACCAGCTCTACCGAGAAAGCCGCATTATCTGTTGCGTGGGACAGGGTGCATGGGAAGATGAATTGTTGGCTGGTACTCGCGAGTTGGATACCGTCCTTGCAGAGAAAGGTATTCCTGCCTGGTTCGATTATTGGGGAACCGATTCTGCTCATGATTGGGCATGGTGGCGTAAACAGATTGTTTACTTCATGGATAAGGTCTTGTAGAAGTATTATATAGATGACTTTTGGGTGAATTAATTTCTTAAAGGTTATTTTATAACTAATTGATATATATTGCATTATAAAAAAATAATACATAATTTATTAAAATAACCTATTAAAACGGTAGGTTGTAGTGTTTTTTGTATTATCTTTGCATCATATAACAAGAAAAATAACGTAATACTATGACTATAAACTTAAACAACTCCAATGTGGCGGTCCGTGAGAACCGTATCGGTTCTATCACGGGGTACATTGGTTCTTTAAAAGATTTGGCGGAGAAGTCGGAATGTGGCACGCTGAAAGGATGCGCACGATGTTTCTCTCAATCCAGTACTTGCCTCTCGCTCTGTGGCTTGAGTCAGTTGGCGGGTATTCGTGATGTGGCGGTCATTCACCACGGTCCTTCTGGCTGTTCGGTAACTAGTTCCAACAGCTACTATATGTCGAAGGTGATGGCGAAGAAACGTGGTGTCACTTCCGATACGGTGTATGTCGGTACGGATATGAACGAGAAAGATACCATCTTTGGTTCCACGGAAAGTCTTCGCAAGATCATTTTGGAGACCAACCGTCGTTATCATCCAAAAGCGATTTTTGTCTCTAGTTCTTGTGCTACGGGTATCATCGGTGAGGATATTGACAGCATCGTGGATGATGTGAAGTCAGAGATCGAAGTGCCTGTCGTGGCTGTCCACTGTGAAGGCTTCAAATCGAAGATATGGGCGACAGGTTTTGATATATCCGATCATGCGGTGATGCAGTCTATCGTACAGAAGCCTCGTCCGGGTGTTAAGACCAACAAGATCAACTTCAAGAACTTCTTTGAGTCGGCTCGCCCCGAGATCATCGAGATGTTCAAACAATTCGACCTCGACCCTGTCTTTCTTTATTGTAACTCAACGGTAGAGGAACTTTCACACTTGTCGGAGAGTTTGGCCACTACTTGTATCTGTGGTACGTTGGGCAATTACTTGGGCAACGCCTTGGAAGAGAAATATGGAGTGCCATACGTGCGCAGTATCAATCAATGTGGTATCACAGGCTTTGAGACATGGTTGCGCGAGATCGGAAAGGTTACTCACCGAGAGGATAAAATAGAAGCTTATATTCAAGAACAACGAGCCATCTACCTTCCTAAGATCGAGGAGGTGAAGAAGGAATTGACAGGTTTGACGGCTGTCTTGGGCATGGGACCTGGTTATACCTTCGAAGTATCCAGAGTGCTGAATGAACTCGGCATCAAGGTGGTATGGGCATTGGCTTGGCATTATGACAAGAAATATGAGAATGGTGACGTTCCTCCATCGATGAAGTATCTGTTGGATAACAACATAGACTTTGAGACATCGGTGGCTGATCAGCAGAACTATGAGGTGATGAACATCCTCAATAAATATAAACCAGACATGTACCTTTCTCGTCACCCAGGCTCCACCGTTTGGGCAATCAAGAATGGAACACCAGCTATTTACGTAGCGGATGAATACATGATCTTTGGTTATAAACACACGTTGGAGTTTGCGAACACGGTTCTCGATACGATTCGAAACCGCAGTTTTGAAGCGAATCTGGCAAAACGTTCCAAACTTCCTTACACGCAATGGTGGTATGAACAAAAGGTTGATAAATTTTTCGAGGAGGCAAAATAATGGCAAAGATACTTGATAAACAACGATATAAATGTGCTTTGGCGGCGATGCAGACCGTTCAGGCGATAGACCGTGCTTGTCCCGTGCTCCATTCGGGTCCGGGTTGCGCGCAGAAACTTTCTGATACTACGGGTAGTTCGGGTTATCTCTCCCCACAGATCTTTCCTTGTACATCCATCAATGAGAAGGATGTGGTCTTCGGTGGCGTGAAGAAACTGGAGACGACCATCGCCAATGCGCTGAAGGTGATAGATGCAGATCTCTATGTAGTCTTGACTGGATGTATTCCTGAGATTGTGGGGGATGATGCTGCCGAGGTGGTATCTAAATTTGCAGATGCCGACAAACCTGTGGTTTTCGCACCGACAGCTGGTTTCAAAGGCAATAACTACAAAGGTCACGAGCAAGTGGTGGAGGCGATTGTTACGCAGTACCTTAAGAAATCAGATAAGAAGCAGAAAGGTCTGGTGAACCTTTGGGCAGATGTACCTTATCAGGATCTCTTCTGGCTTGGGAACATCCGTGAGTTGGAGAATCTTTTGCGTGAGATTGGTTTAACACCCAACACCATCTTTGGTTACCAGCGTGGCATAGAGAACATCAATAAGATACCTGAAGCGGAGTTCAATCTATTGGTCTCTCCATGGGTCGGGCTGAAGAACATGAAGACCATGGAAAAGAGATTAGGCATTCCTTATCTCCACTACCCAGTGTTGCCGATTGGTGCCACCGAGACAAGCAAGTTCTTGCGTGAGGTAGGGAAATTCGCCCATGTTGATGAGGCAAAGGTAGAAGAGGTTATCAAGAAGCATGAGGATTAT
The DNA here is from genome assembly GCA_017430235.1 of Paludibacteraceae bacterium. Taxonomy (GTDB): domain Bacteria; phylum Bacteroidota; class Bacteroidia; order Bacteroidales; family Paludibacteraceae; genus UBA1181. The sequence goes on from JAFRNH010000041.1 coordinate 70,055, forward strand.
TTCTATTACTTGATTTCCCGCTATGCAGATTTGTTCTTGGAGAACCGTGTGATCAACAAGCAATTTACTGTGGTGGCAGATGCTCAATACTCATTAGGCATCACAAAGTTCTTGGTGAATGATTTAGGATTAGTTCCTGCTAAGCAATTCATCACGGATGATACGCCTAAAGAGTATCAGGAACTAATCTCAGCAGAGTTCCAAAACCTCAACTATGGCATAAAGGCAGATGTGGCTTTCGAAACCGATGGCTTCAAAATCCATGAGGAGATAAAAAGTCATGACTACCATGGCTATCCATTAGTGTTGGGTGGTTACTACGAAAAGGAGTTGACAGAGAAATTCAAAGGTAACTTCTTGAACATCTCATGGCCTGTGCTGGACAAGGTGGTCTTCGATGATTTTTATGTAGGCTACACGGGTGGTATCCGTTTGATTGAAGATATTTACACGGTGGCAGTACAACGCTTCAATTGATGTATGCAAATAAGTATTATATATGAGTGAAAAAAACCTAGACTTTGATACCGTCATTGAACGTCGCAACACAATGTCTATAAAATATGACTTTGCGGAGCGATTAGGTATGCCAGCTGATGTCTTGCCACTTTGGATAGCCGATATGGATTTCAAGACATCAAGCTATGTGCAGGAAGCCTTGATTGAGGCTGTCAATCATGGAATTTTCGGGTACAGTGAGGCATTATCGGATTATAATAATACAGTCAGGGAGTATTTTCAGAAAAAATATAATTACGAATTTGTCGAGAGAGAGATGGTAATGACGCCTGGAGTTGTATTCGCGATAGCTACAGCCGTCAGAGCTTTGACGATAGAAGGAGATGCGGTTTTAATTCAAAGTCCGGTTTATTATCCATTTTCAGAAGTTGTTACATACAATGGGCGAAAAGTGGTTGATAACACATTGATATATAATGAAAAGGAGAATAGATATTTTATTGATTTTGAAGATTTTGAACAGAAGATTATCGATAATCATGTGAAACTGTTTTTGTTATGTAACCCGCATAATCCAGTGTCAAGAGTATGGAGTAGGGAAGAGTTGTTGAGGCTTGGTGAGATTTGTTTGAAACACAAAGTACGTGTTTTGAGTGATGAGATACATGCTGATTTCACATTTGTTGGGAAACATCATATATTTGCAAGCCTCAGTCCCGAACTGGAAAAGATCACCATCACCTTTACCTCACCCTCTAAGACGTTTAATCTTGCAGGATTGCAGTTGGCGAATATCATCATCAAGGATCCGACCATCAGACGGAAATTCATCCATGAATATAAAGTATCAGGATACAGCGAAGTAAGCATCATGGGGTATGTCAGCACCATTGCCGCTTACAAGAATGGTGATGTATGGTTTAACGCTGTATTTGATTATATAAAGAAGAACGTTGAATACGTGAAGCAATTTGTGGATTCAAATCTTCCTGGCGTTAAAATGATTAATCATGAGGCCACCTACCTTGTTTGGCTGGATTTCCGAAAATTAGGGTTGTCGGTGGATGAACTTGACAATAGAATAATCCATAAATCTAAGTTGTGGCTTGACAGTGGGAAAATATTTGGAAGAACAGGAGAAGGCTTTCAACGCATTAATGTTGCCTGTCCACGAAAGACATTGGAAGAGGCGATGAATAGGTTGAAGAGGGTCTTGGAGTGAATTGCGTGGAAACATGTATCTATAATTCTTGCCGATACAGGCAAATTTTGTGTATTTGTGACGAATTTTTGAAACATAATTTGCCGATAGCATGGGATATAAAAAATGTCGCAAATGCATACTCCATAATATACGATATGGAGGATATTACTCAATACTTGTTTTAGCTTGATGTGTATCACTCCTTCAGCATCTTGATTGTATAAACCTTTTTGCCTGTCGCATCCACCACTACAACAATATTGACATCCTCCTTCTGCTTGAAATCACAGAATTCGGTATAATTGAATTTTCCAACGAACAATCCGTTTATGTTATAGACCATGTAGGTTAAATCCTCTGGTGCCCGACTGACAATGACGGGTACGGATGAGGTGCCGCCCGCTCCCTTGTAACCATCTGTGATATAGACATTCTCAGCTCCTGCGGGAATCTTGTAGCGGAGATTCTCGTTAGTGTAATGCTCGTTGATTGATTGTCCGTCGAGACGATAGGAGATGGTCCACCGTGTGGCGATAGAATCTTGGGTTGGATTGGGTTCTCCGAGATCCAGATAGGTGATTTTCTCGGTGTCGGTGAAGTGTAGTCCGTAGATGTCTAGCTGGTTGTGATGTGTGAGATACAAATCACGTCCTTCAAAGAAATAGCCTTCAAACTTGTTCTCCATCAGTGGGTTATTGTTGATGTAGATGATGGAATCCTTGTATAACCCTTTGACGGTCAGCTGTGTGGTGTCTCCCAATTTAAAGAAATCACTCAAATGATAGCTGTAATATGAATGACGGTATTCGTTCCATTCATAATACTCTTCCATGCCTTTCAAGAAATTTTCCAGATCTGATTTATTCATTGCCAATGCCACATCCGAGGCAAGACTATCCAACATGTAATGAATGGTGTTTCTAGAGAAGGCTGTTCCTGCTAAGACGCACGCTCTGTCGAGATAGGGCTGCTTGAATTTTTCCAAAGAGAACATTTTAATGTACACTTCGCATGCACTCTCTTTATTGGCCCACTCAAAATACTCATACGGCTCCACCCTCAATAGAAAATTATAATATGGATATAAGGGATCATACATGGTACCATCCAGATCCTTCATGATCCAACGCCATTTTTTGGTTCCCTGTTTATCATACCATATTGCAACATTATTGTATGGAAAATCAATATTTGCGAAGTAGGCTTGTGTCGATACAAAGTTCATGATTGCGTTGATATCCAGCACTTCGGCCATCTGCTCGTAAGTGGAACTAGGTGATTCGAATGTCTCTTTGAAATGGAGATAGTTGGGATACAAATCTTCTTCAAACCAGTTGTCGTAGATACCAGTGAAGGTTTCTACATACTCAATATCGCTCACCTTGTGGTTGGCCCAAATCATATCTTCATCATCACGCTCTTGTAAATGCATAACCTGTTGAAATTCTCCGTTGAGACATAATTGTACATTTCGTTGTGCTTGAAAATCAACATCGTAATAGCTGGAGAATCGTCCGATTGCCGTTTGTGAAAGCATATCCTTGATGGCCTCTGATTCACTATGTCCAGATTGAATCGATGAACGAATCGTGAGACTCTTCTGCTTGTTGGCATTCGGCCTTAAATGTTCCCACAAGACACCTTTGAAATGTTTGTCTCCAAATCGCTTGTTGGCATAAATAACCATTGATTTTACGGGATTCGTGCGGGAAGCGTTGCCACTCACACGAGTCTCTGACAACTGATTGAAATCAGTACCCAGCGTGTCGCCTGAATAGTACTCCACGTTAATTGGGCGACGCCAATTGTACAGATAGTTGTAGTTGCCCATCCATGAACGTTTAGGTGGGTTGTCGGAATGAGTCGATGCATATGTGGTGGCATGGGATAAAATACCTATGTTGGAACTATATAGATAGTCATCGTCACAAACGAGGTTGATGATAGGCATATCGTTTTTCAGATCAAAAAAGTAGGTCTTCGTCTTACTGATCTTGCTGATTGCACTGTCGCTAAACGGTTTGGCTCTTACAACCGTCGTTACACCAATGTAGAAAGAATCTCGATAGATGTAGCCGTTGTTCTCTGTCGGTTCACTGCCATCTGTTGTGTAACGGATAACGGCATCCTTGGGTGCATCCTCCTTCAAACTCAGTTTTAAGTAGAATGGGGCGTCTTTGACACCTCCTTCAACCGAGAAATCCACCTTTTTTATCACTCTCTCACAATTCGTGTTGTTGTTTTCTTTTTCGGGAGTGGGGATTCTGAAATGTGATAAACTATCAGGCAGATTGGGCAGACGACCCCATGAAACCTCTGGAGAGATCATCTCAGGATAGGGCAGAGAATCCACCAATGTGCCGTTGTTGTCCCACAGATAGACCGTTCCCGACTTGTCTGAGTTTAACTTGAAATCAGTATGTTCCTTTTTATTCTCCTTGTCGCAATAGATGAGCTTGTAGCCATTGTCTGGCACAGTCAATTCGATAGGAATAGTATAGGCAGAGTCGATATTTTTGACCTTTGAGATAGAATATCCCATTATAGAGATATCTTGCTCACTGTTATTATACAGTTCCACCCAGGAGTCTGGAAACTCGTTGTAGTAGTCTAACACCCCACCGAAATTGCTCTGCATAATCTCCGTGATGGACAAATTGGCCAATACGGGTCTAAAAGAAAATGCAAGGATGAACAATAAAAACCTTGTCTTGTAAGAATTTAAATATACCATATCAAATAAATAAACGTTATGAAACCCTATTAAATTTGTTTCAAATGTAATAAAAATAATTGATAATTATGAAATTATATGTAATATTCTTTCTAAAACATAGGCAACTTTTAGCCATTTTTCTTCTAAAACATAGGCAACTTTCGACTGTTTTCTTTCTAAAACATAGGCAAGTCTATCGGGGATGGGTTTTATTTTTGCTGAAATTATTATTTTTGTGTTGTGTTATAAATGATAAATAGATGAATATCTACATACCTTCTTTTGAATATTTAGGAATTTTGGTGCAGGGCGGAATCATTTTCTATTTCTTGGTCAATGCCTTGTTCTTGTTTATCATCATGCCTAAACTGCAGCCTAAACGCAACAAGGCTACTGCCGCCATACACAAGTCTCTTGGCTGGCTTTTGATGATTTACGTTGTGAATTACTGTTTGTGGATCATTCCGGAACTCTTCCAATCCCAATGTGGTTATTACCAGATAGGGAAGACGTATCCGAACCATAACACGCTGATGGAGTATTTAGACCTTGCCATCCTTCCGTTGTCGATGGTATTTGGCTCGACAGTGCTTTTGGGTCGGATGCCCAAGAAATGGATTGCACCCGTCATCATTCTGCCTTATGTGCTATGCGGATTGAACGATATCTATGGAGTGTTGCCCTTTAAACTCTACACGTTTGCCTATGTCGCCACCATTGTTGGAGTCGTTGCACAATTAGCATGGTATGGCTATTTCATCCGGCGGTTTGACAAGCGGTTGAAGGAGAACTATTCCAATATCGACCGTCGATCCATCAAATGGGTGTTGTGGACCCTTGTTCCGCTGTGTCTGCTCACACTGCTCTATGTCCCGCTCAACATGATGACCAATATCGATGAGTGGGTGGTGTTGTACGACTTCCTTACGTTTGTTATTCTCTCGAGCATTGTTGGCTTTGCCCTCTTCCATAAGGTGGATGATATGACAGAGGAGCTGATTCAAGAGCAGATGGAAGAGTTGAAACAAGAGGAGAAGGAGGCAGCAGAGGAGACGCCCGTGGCAGAGGAGGATACCAATGCAAAGACATCGACCCTTAACAGCCGATTCACGGATTTTGATGCGATATTTCAGAAGTTGGAGGAAGAGAAGTTTTATCTCGATACCGAGGTCAATATCGATTGGATCTCGAGCAAGCTGGGCACGAATCGGCATTATGTCTCAGACTATCTGAATCGAGTCCGTCACGTCACCTTCTATGAGTATGTCAACACCCTTCGTTTGGTCTATGCAGAGCGGTTGTTGAAAGAGGGCAAAGAGAAGATTGCCGACCTCGCCTTCGTTTGTGGTTTTAATAGTGACCACACCTTCCGTCGGTTGTTCAAGGAGAGGTATGGGTGCACACCGTTGCAGTATAAGAAGGGTGGGGAATGATGGAGGTGTGGAGATGTATGGCCGTGCGTCTCTGCAAATCACAAATAAGAGGGTTGATTACACACAACGCAATCGCAGAAACCCCACTAGTCCCGAAGGGACGACAGCCCTTAGGCAGGGGTGTGAACCCCTGTTCGATGGATACGTGGAGGGAGGTAGCCTCGGAGAGGCGACACAGCACCCCTTTTCAAAAAAATTGCATAAACGGAACTTTTCTGATAAGGACGGAAAATTTTAGAAGAAAATTAAATACTTTTGTAAATGCATCAGTCCATGAGGCTACGATGTTGTCTGAGGATGACGGAGCTGAGGGGACGGGGCAACGACATTGTGAAAAAGCGATGCTGTACGCTTTGTTTTTGACTATTTGAACTACCACACTCAAATCTCTTTCAAAGACAAAAGCAGAGGTGACGCCTACGGATGTGTATGACATACACTGCCGGAGTGTGCCGAGGGCTTATTATGCCCTCTCGCACACTTTTGGTTGCATGTATATACGCCTGAGGGTATCGAATCTGTTCGTTCTAAAGGGATGGCTGTGGTAGGCCAAAATAGTGGAACGGACAGCAGGAGATACCCTCGTTTTTTCTGTATGTCGTTATTAGCAACTTAGAAACTTCTGACGCTTGGGGTATCAGTCAGATTATTTACTGCTGACGCAACACCCGAACGAAAACATGGCAAAGAAAAAAGCTAAAGAGGAGGTTTTTAATCTCGACAATATCCTGTTCAAGTGTAGAGATATTCTGAGACAGGCGAAGAATGCTGGTTCATTCTTTGAAAAACGTGATATGATGCTGACACTCGTGTTTCTCCGCTTTATTGGTGAGAAATATGAGGATAGTTTGGCTAAACTTCGTCAGGAACTCATCGACCAGGGCTTGGATCCTGACAATGAAGAAATTGCCAAAGCGTTCTTCGACGATATGGATGGCACATACGCACTACCTGAAGAAGCCCGTTGGTCAACCATCATCAATACAGGTGCCCCACAGTTGAATGTGGCACTCGATACAGCACTGAGAAGTATTGCTACCGGTAATGACTACCTGAAAGGATGCTTCGTGGAGGGTACGTTTACCCAACGTAATCTTGGAGCCAACGACATCAAGAAGATTGTAGATGAAGTGAACAAGATTAGCCACAAGGCATTTGGTGAGGAGAAAGATCTTATTGGTCGTGTGTATGAGTATTTTCTGAAGGTGTTTGCCGTAAATGCCACTAAGGAGGAAGGTGAATATTATACGCCTCACGATGTTGTACAACTGATAGCCACAGTTATAGAACCTTTTGATGGAACACTCTACGACCCTTGTTGTGGCTCGGGTGGTATGTTTATACAGAGTGCTGACTTGGTAAAAGCCAGACAGGGAGACATTAGCCGTATCAATATTTACGGACAGGAAAAAGACGCAGCCACATATCGATTGGCCAAGATGAATCTTGCACTGCGTGGCATCAGTCACAACCTCGGGTCGGAGAACGATTCCACGTTTAGCAACGACCTACACAAAGGACTATACTTCGACTATATCATGGCCAATCCTCCTTTCAACTTGAAGGGATGGTGGGATGACAATCTGAAGAATGATGCTCGTTGGACGGACTATGGATTGCCACCCGAAAGCAACGCTAACTATGCATGGATTCTACACATGCTATCTCATCTAAAACCGCTATCAGGTGTGGCAGGTTTCCTATTGGCCAATGGTGCCTTGGACGATACCGATGCATTTGAAATTCGCAAAAAACTGATACAGAACGATAAGTTGGAAGCCATCATCATTCTGCCGAGGGATTTGTTCATCACAACAGATATTAGCGTAACGTTCTGGATTCTCAATCAGAACAAGAAGGGTGGGCGATATCATGGGCGAGAGTTGCGCAATCGTGAACACGAAATACTCTTTGTGGACTTACGTCGTTGGACAGAGAATCCTGTGAAAAATGAGCAGAAAAAGAAGGTGAGACTCATCACGGAGCAGATACAGAGAGTGGCAGACCTCTATCATCAATGGCAGAGCGTTGGCACTGACGGAAAGAATTTTGCAGAGCCGGAACTCTATAGAAGCGTAGACATTGAAGAAATTGAGCAGAATAACTGGACGCTGGTACCCAGCAAGTACATAGAGTTTATCGATCACGACTTGGAGATTGACTATCCGAAAGAGATGGCACGCATACAGAAAGAGATGCGTGAGTTAATGGCAAGGGAGAAAGAATCACAACGTATGCTCGAAAAGGCATTTAAAGGTATTGGATATGAAATTGAATAAGTATCATATTGGGGAGCTTATAGAGCCATATAAAGGGGAATGCGGTATTCCTGATCTTTCGTCTAATGATGTTTCTGGCATAAACATTGACAAGGAGTTTTTTGAACCGGCTAAGCAAGTAGGTAAAGATACTAGTAAATATAAAGTTGTGCCGCCTGATTATTTCGCATGCAATTTAATGCATGTCGGAAGAGATGCGGTATTGCCTGTAGCACTAAATCAATCTGATCATAATAAAATTGTGAGTCCTGCATATTCTGTATTTGGGATTAAAAATGAAGTTGCCGTTTTGAAAGAGTATTTTTTTATTCTTCTTAAATCCTCTGAAAAAGATCGTTATTTTTGGTTTCATACAGATTCTTCTGTCAGGCAAGGTTTGCCTTGGAAAGATTTCTGTGACATTGAAATATTTCTTCCCTCCATCGAACAGCAGCGCAAATACGTTGATGTTTATTTGGCACTCCAAAGCAATCTTGCAGCCTATCAAAGCAAGGTGGATGAATTGAAACTTATTTGTGATGGGTATATTGAGGAGTTGAGGAGGAAGATGGAGTGTGAAAAGATTGGAGATTATATTGAACGATATTCGGAAAAAAATCTTGATAAGGCAATTGATGACGTTGTCGGATTAAGTACTGAAAAAAGATTCCGTGTCGCGCAAAGTCGTGTGAATCGAAATGAATTAGGTGGCTACAAAATAGTACATCCATTAGATATTGCATATGTTCCTACGACAGACACGTGGAAGGTTCTTGCATTTGCAGTAAATCACTTCGAAAAAGACGTTGTTGTTTCTCCTATTTACGAAGTTTTTAAAACAAAAGGTAAATTAGAATCAGATTATCTCGCAATATGGTTAAAACGAGAAGAATTTGATCGTTACGCAAGATACAATTCTTGGGGCTCAGCAAGGGAGAATTTTACTTTCGAAGAAATGCAGAATGTTGAAATCCCAATCCCCGACATCTCCGTTCAACGTGAGATAGTCAACATCCATAAGTGTTATATCGAGCGCCAACGCATAGCAGAGGCACTCAAAGAACAGCTCAAAAATATATGCCCTGTGCTGATTAGGGGAAGTTTAATGGAATAATAAATAATGGACAAAATATGAGATATTCAGAAGAAGAATTAAAAAGATGGACAAATCCACCAAGCGAAACAGAAGACGAAAAACTTCAAAACGCTGAACGGATGGTAAAAGATGCAATAAATTCTGACGAGAAACTATGTTCTATGAACATCACCATTTTTTGTCAGGGTTCATATGCAAATAATACAAATGTCAGACTAGATAGCGATATCGATGTCAATGTCTGTTATACAGATGCGTTCTATTATGATTTGCCAGAGGGGCTCGATAAAGAATATTTTGGTTTGGATAATAGTTGCCATTATTCATTTAGCGAATATAAAAATGATGTAGAAAGAGCCTTAGTCGCAAAGTTTGGACGTCAAAATGTAATGCGAAAAAACAAATGTATAACGATAAAAGAGAATACCTATCGAGCCGAAATAGATGTTGTTCCAACATGGAGACACAAGAGGTATCGCAAAGACAAAAGTTATTCTGAGGGCGTTGTACTTTTTGCTGACAACGATAATTCTAAAATCATAAATTATCCTTTACAACATATAAAAAACGGAAAGTGGAAAAATGAAAACACACTAAGAAGATTTAAAAGTCTTGTCAGAATTTTCAAGAAATTAAATGTTAAAATGGAAGAAGATGGTTATTATAACGACAAAAATATTACTTCATTTTTATTGGAAAGTTTGGTGTGGAATTGTCCGAATTTTGTTTTTGTTAATTATAATACATGGCAAGAGCGATTAAAAGAAGCCATTATTTACATTTATAACAATACTACAGAAGATGCTACAAAATGGAAAGAATGGGGTGAAGTCTCTGATTTGTTAAATTTATTTCACAGTCAAAGGAAATGGTCCCGAGATGCTGTTAATAAACATGTCGTAAAAATGTGGAATTATATGGAATATTAATTATGGTTAAGTATAATATAAAATGCTATATGACGATAATTGCAGTCCTTACTGTAGGATTTTTCGTTCTATATGTTGCACTCTTTAACATGCCAATCATAGATTCTATTTCATATTGCATTACAACTTTAGGTGTTTTTGCTTTTCTTTTTGTCTCGTATGCATGGAGGTGGAAGGTTTTTGAAGGTTGGCTAGTCCCTTTCCCTAACATCAGTGGAAAATGGAAGGGTTATCTTGAATCGTCCTATGAAGGTGCAAGAAAAAGAATTCCTATAGAACTATCTATAAGACAAACCTTTTTGCATATTCAAATCAAACTCTCGACGAATGAGAGTAAAAGCACCAGCATTGTGGCAGCATTTAATATAGATGACGATAGGAACATAAAACAGATCTGTTACACATATCTGAATGAGCCTAAGGCAAAATTTCAAGAGAAAAGTCCTATTCATTATGGAAGTATAATACTTGACATTGATGCAAATGATAAAATGTCGGGGAAATATTGGACAGGTAGAAAAACTACAGGAGATATCTCGGTTTCAAAATGTGAAAATAAAAATTCAAAAAAATAGCAAATGCTGTTATTAGCGAACGATTAGGATTATGGCAAAATTAAAAAATATCAACGGACATTTCGTGGAGAGTGATTTCGAGAATGCGCTTATTGCTTTCCTCGAAGCAGAAGGATGGCAGTATGTTTATGGTGACGACATACCCAGAGCCAACAGAAAAGAGGTGCTCTACATGGATGACTTGCACCATTTCCTGGAAGAGCAGAATCACAATCTGACCAAAGACGAGATTCATCAAATAACCGACAACGTAAGACTTGTGGGTGCTGATACCGATTTCGCCACACTCCATAAGGTGTATGGCTGGATGGTGGACGGCATTCAGTATGTAACAAAGACAGGTGAGCCCATGATGATTTCCCTGATAGATTTTGAAGAACCAAATAACAATATATTTCGTGTAGTCAATCAGTTTACCATTGACTATGTAAACAATGGCGAAACCAAGAACCGTCGCCCTGATGTGCTACTCTATGTGAACGGAATGCCTGTGTGCTGTATAGAGCTAAAGAGTCCTACGGATGCTAATGCCACAATAAAGAAAGCTTGGGAGCAGATAAACATTAGATACTGGCGAGACATTCCTCATTTGCTTCATTATTGTCCGCTGGCATGTATCAGCGATGGTGTGAAAACCCGATTAGGCACTGTCCGCACACCCTTTGAACATTTCTATGCATGGCGACGTGTGGAAGACGGAGACGAGGTGTCAACCGGTACGTTCGATGAACTAATGACAATGGTGAAGGGTGTTTATCGCCCAGAGCGTTTCTTGGAGATATTCAGAGACTACATCTATTTCCAGGATAAAATCTATGATGGCAGTGAAAAGGAAATAGTGTGCAGATATCCTCAGTTTTTTGCCAGTCGTCTGCTACGTGAAAGCATCAAAGAATCTGTAAAAAAGAAAAGTGGGAAGGGCGGTACATACTTTGGCGCTACGGGTTGTGGAAAGACATACACGATGGCTTTTCTGGCTCGACAGCTATCCATGAGATGTCCGGAGTTGGGCTCTCCGACCATCCTGTTGATTGTAGATCGTGAAGATTTGCAGAAACAGGGAGCAAAACTGTTTACCAAGAGTAAGGAATTCCTTGGTTTGGGCGAGGTGTCCATTGTGCAAAATCGCAAGCAGTTGCGTCAGGAACTTGGTCAGCGTCAGAGTGGTGGGTTCTACATCTGCACCATTCAAAAATTTTGTGACCGAAAGGAGGACGCCATCGGGTTGATTAACGATCGTGCCAATATCATCTGCTTTAGCGATGAGGCACATCGTACACAGATAGAAGGCTCGAAACGCATCAAGTTCAGCGAGGACGCTAATGAGAATATGAAGGCGATGATTTCCAAACCATACGCCACCGTGCTACGCGAAGCCTTACCCAATGCCACTTTTGTAGGTTTTACAGGTACACCTATCGCAGAAACCTATCAGACATTTGGTGACGAGATAGACCGCTATACAATGGATCAGGCTGTAGCTGATAACATCACTGTTCCTATCAAGTATCATCCGAGAATAGCCAAAGTACTGCTTAACAAAGAAAAGGCAGAAGAGATAGAATCTTATTATGCTAAATGTGCGGAGGAGGGCTCTACGAAAGAAGATATAGACAAGAGCAAGAAAGCCATGAGTTCATTAGAGGTGTTACTTGGAGAGCCTGAACGACTGGATAAACTTTGCGTTGATATTCATGACCATTATGTGCAAGCTGTAGATGCTGACCCAAAAAGAGTACAAAAGGCCATGATTGTCTGCTCAAACAGAAAGATTGCTTACGACTTGTTACTGAGATTCAAGGAACACTATCCTGAATGGTTTGTTGAGAGAAAGACTCCTGAAGGGGAAGATGTCTCGACAGAAGAACAGAAAGAGTTGAAAAAGATGCCTATGATGGCTATGGTTTCCAGCGTTGGCAGTAACGACGAGCCTGAGATGTATAACTATCTTGGCGGTGTGAAGAACGATAAACGTTCAGATGAACTGGATGCGGCCTTCAAACAGGTCCATTCAAACTTCCGCATTGTGATTGTGGTTGATATGTGGATAACAGGGTTTGATGTTGAATGTCTAACCTACTTGTATAACGACAAGCCATTGCAGAAACATTCTTTGATTCAGACCATCAGCCGTGTGAACAGGAAATATCCCGGCAAGGAATATGGACTCATAGTTGACTATATAGGTATCCGCGACCAAATGCTAGAAGCAAGGAAGATGTACGGAGGTGGAAGTTCGGTGGCACCCGTCAAGGACGATATAGAACAGGCAACTCTTATATTCCGGCAACAGTTAGCCATACTTAAAAGGCTATTCAGTGGCTACGATTTGGCGCCATTCCTTAATATTGATACAGATCCAGTCATACGATATAAGCTACTGTCCAAGGCTGCTGAGTATGTGTTTGCTTCTGTCGAAATGCTGAATTCGGAAAGTAAGGATGGTAAGAAGACAAAAAAAGTATCCTTCAAAACCTATTTCCTACAGTTGGTGAAAAGGATGAGAAAGGCCTACGATCTATGTCAGCCATCGGGTGAACTTGGAGAAGAAGAGTCAGCCTTAGCACAATGCTTTATGGGCATAGCAGGTATGGTGTATAAAATGAACGGCACGGATGCTCCTGATACTGATACGATGAATAAATGGGTGGCGAAGATGGTGGAAGAGGCGTTGAAATATAACAATGTGGAAAGCATTCTAGAAGAAGGTGAAGAAATGGATATCTTTGGGCCTGAATTTATTGAGCGCATGTCAGATATCAAGATGCCTGCTTCTAAATTGGAAATGCTTGTAAAATTGTTGAGACGACAGATAACGGAGTATGGCAAAACTAATCAGGTGGCATCAAAGAAGTTTCAGGAGATGTTAGAAAATACAATCAAACAGTATCATGAGCGACGTAAGTTCTTGTCAGAACAGGAAGCTGGAGCGACTCAAGAACATGCAGCTGACGATATCCTTAAATGGGCTACAGAAGAAGCCTTGAAAATACTTCAGGGTATGCAAGCCGACCGCGAAAGCTTTAGGAAGTTAGGACTTACGTTTGAGGAAAAGGCATTCTATGATATTTTGATTCACTTGAGAGATCAATATAACTTCGAATATGGAGAAGATAAAAACGTGGATGGTATAGTTGTCAACGAAAAATGTAAGAGCCTTGCGCATAAGATAAAAGAGCTTATAGATGCCAAATCATCATACGCAGATTGGCTGAATAATACGCTAGTGCGAGAAGACTTGAAGACGAACATCAAGATTTGTCTTGTCAAGAATGGTTACCCACCGCAGTATACTCCTGAAGTATTTCGCGAGGTAATGAGTCAGGTAGAGAATTTCAAGGAGAATGAGGATTAGTTTCGTTCGGATAAAACGAGGATTACGTTTTCCTCCATTTCCAACCTTTCGAACATCTTGTGTAAATACGCATTCCGTTCGAACGAACCTCTCCAAACGACTAAGAATCTATTCATTATGACCCACCTACAACGTCCTATCCAGCTCATCAATATACTCCAAACAGAAATCTTCCAGGCCGATGTAGTAGATGCCACCCTCGTCATACCATGGCACAATGGGGTCTCGCACAACGACAATCTTACGATAGGAGTCGTTGATGCGACGTAAGGAGTTGGTCTCCTGCTCCCTTTTCTCCTCGTCGGGTATGGCGAATAATCATTCTTGTACGATCATTGCTGGAGCGGTTTGTTCAACTCTTCCAATAACTTTTGGGTCACATCTGTACCGCTAAACGCCTTAAAGATGGATTGTAAGGTATAAATCGGTCCCCAAGGAATTCCCCACCATCCTGCAAATAGGCTGATTAACAGATACTTGTATCCGTACTTGATCGCTGGTTCATTCGATTTCAGGAAGTAGATGTCACTGCCCCTCTTAAACGTCATAATCAATACAGATATCGCATAGGGGAAGACAACAAACTTGCCACCTAATTTAAGTTCCCTATTTATCTCCTCTTCCGTCAAATTCTCTAATCCTTTGATTTTCATTATCGTAAAATTATTCATTAAACATACTTCCCCTGGGAAACACCTTCCATCTCTCCATAGGAAATTAAACAAAGTTAATCATATTTACCCAAAAAACGCCCTCGGTCTCTTAAAATCATTGGAAATCCCGCAAAAAATCCATTTAGTTAAGGCCAAAGACAATTAGGTTTTCTGTTTGGTAGAGTCCGTTATGAGTTTGTTGAGATAAAATTCTACCCATACTTCCGAATATTTTGCGTAAATACGCATTTTGTTCGAATGAACCTCTCTTTGCTGATGTAAATTAGTTGAGATTACAACAAAGTCGCCCGAAAAAGTGTGTGGTTGTTGGAAAAAGTCGCCCGAAAAAGTGTGAAGATATGGTGAAAAGTCGCCCGAAAAAGTGTATATTTGCATCGTAATAAATATGTAAATGTATGTATAATAGAAAGATAGATAGTTTTTTTGTGCAATGGAAAAACACACCAGAAAGAAATCCATTGGTTATTAAAGGGTGTCGTCAATGTGGAAAGACGAGTTCGGTACTGTCGTTTGCTCGTAAGAACTATAAGAATGTAGTCTATATTGATTTCCATGAACAGAAGGATTTGTGTGAATTGTTCAAGGGATCTTTGCAGGTTGATTATTTGACAGTTGCGATTTCAGCCGCTGTCCCGACTGCTCGTTTTGAAGCGAAGAAGACATGTCTGGTGTTGGACGAGATACAAGACTGTCCGCAAGCTCGTGCTGCACTGAAATTTTTCAAGTTGGATGGCAGATACGATGTTATATGTACAGGCTCATTGCTTGGTGTGAGCGGCTATCGGTTATCCGATTCGGAGACGTCAATCCCGGTCGGGTTTGAGACGATTGTGGATATGTATCCGATGGATTTTGAGGAGTGGCTTTGGGCAAATGGTTTGCAGGAGTCCGTTTTTGACTTGCTGAAAAAATTGTTGGCGGAGGAAACATCTGTACCGCAGGCGATCCACAATCGAATGCGCCAGTTACTGTTGGAGTATATTGTGGTTGGTGGAATGCCTGCTGCTGTCCGCACATTCCTAAATACTCATGACATTAATCAAGTCATTGAGGTTCAGCGGAGTATAGTGGATGAATATAAGTCCGACATGGTGAAGTATGCCAACCCTGCGGATAAAAACAGAATTCGTGAATGTTTTGAGTCGATACCTCGTCAGTTGAGCAAGGATAATAAAAAGTTCTCGTTCGCCACGGTGCGAAAGGGAGGGAGAAGCAAAGAATACATTGGCTGTCTGCAATGGATCGAGGATGCGGGAATCATTCAGCGTTGTTATAATCTGACGACAACAGAGTTGCCGTTGAGTGGCAATGCGTTGCATGACTCGTTCAAGGTGTATATGACTGACACGGGTTTGTTTGTCAGCATGTTAGATGAGGGAACGCAATCAGACATTTTACAAGGGAATTTGTTCAGTTACAAGGGAGCTATCTACGAGAATGTGATGGCTGACTTGCTTTGCAAAATGGGACGCAAATTATATTATTATCAAAAAACAGATGGAATAGAAATCGATTTTGTGATTCGCTATAAAGGAAAGTGCGTACCTGTGGAGTGCAAGGCTCGGACAGGTAATGCAAAGTCTATGTCCACACTGCTGAAACATCCCGAGAAGTATCATGTGTATGATGCCCTGAAATTAGGTGATTATAATATTGGGAGAAATGGTGCATTGTTGACCTTGCCGTTCTATATGGGATTCCTTTTGACGGAGTTGTAGCTGCTTTTTATTGTGTAGATTCCTCCGTTTCTAGACTTTCGAATCTTTTGCGTAAATACGCATTTCGTTCGAATGAACCTCTCTTTACTGCTGTAAAATAATTGCAATTACAACAAAGTCGCCCGAAAAAGTGTGTGGTTGTTGCATCAGTACATCATCCCCATCCGCACCTCCATTACTCGTGCGTTAGGCTTGAAATTCTTCTTCCTTCCATCCATAGTATTGAATTAAATTGCCGATTGTGTCGCCTAACGTGAAGAATCCGGCAGAATACTTTGTGATGAGAAAGGGTTGTTTCTCTTCTGTTTCGATAATGGGTGCGCTGCCTTCCTCATTCGGAGCAGGAACGTATTTAATAGAATCGGATTGAGATAGTGTGTCTACTCTTTGTGTGTTATTTTCTACCGTTTCATCGGGTATAATGTTATCGGGTTGAGGCTGTGTGCCGGTGGTGCATGAGGAGGCGATTTGAATTAAAGTGATAATGGCAAAGAGGAGTGGCGATTTGCCATACCTGCGGATGTTGGACATCACCTTTACATGTTCGTTCCGACATCGCTCAATGAGTTGTTTGAGACAAAAAAATCTATCAATTTTATTCATGTTTTTGAATGTTGCGGAACATGAAAATGTGGGTTCACATCAATTATAGTTCCTTGATTTCTTCAATTGTCAGTCCTGTAATCTCAGCAATATCGTTTGCATTGAACCCTTTGGACTTCATCTTGTGAGCATTCTCTATATTTGTCTTACGTTCAACGTCTTCTGTGTCTTCGAAATCATCGGGTGCAGATTGCCATTCATCCCAATTGGTCTCGGCAAGATAGCGTTTCATCTGCTGACGTAGGGGTTGCATGTCATTGATAGCAGTGTCGAACAGTGTTTCTGATACAATATTGGCATAGTCATGCACCAAAACGTGACGCATGCCCTGTACAATTTTCCATGGTGTCTCGGGGTGAGCCTTCTTGAACGCTTTAGTCAGCATGTAGGCTGCTTCACCCACGATTTCAACGTTTTTTATCACCGAATAGTAGGTGCGCTTGTCTGCTATAAACTGTTCCAGTGTATATCCCTCGACAAGTGTCGACACATTATTGGAATATTCAATAATATCCTCTATACGTCCTTTATCCCTAGCTTTTTCTCTCATAAATCAGTATCTTGTCACGATTAGCAGTTTCTGCGGCATATGGACGAAGGGAGCCTTCCTCCACCAAATCGACATCACGTCCTAATAATTCTTGCAAGTCCATCAACATCCCTCCATGAGTAAAGAGCGTGAAAGGTTTGCCCGAACGGTCAGGGACAAAAAGAATATCCACATCACTCTTCGGCGTCTCTTCGCCACGGGCGAAAGAGCCGAAAAGCCATGCTTTCAGGACGGGTTGCGTCTTGAAATAGTCGGCTATTACTTGTTGCATCGCTTGGGTACTCATATTCGCATAGTTTAAAATTGGCTACAATAATACAAAAAAAATGGAACAAACGATGTAATGTTGGGTGAAATAAATTAAGCTGGGTCCTATAAATTTCAGCTAAAATAATCAGTTTGCCATCCATGTACAATCGATGAAAATGGACAAAATGTGAACTTCACAACTTGTACATACACTTTTCCTGTTCTGTCCGTTCCGCCTGTTCTACCGTCTCTATCTTTGCTTCGTCAACAGGAACGAAAGAAATCCTAAGACAGAAAAAAGATTATTCATTCATTAAAAATAAAGCGTATGAAAAAGATATTATTTACAATCGCATTTATGACGATTACTTTTATGGCTAATGCGTTGGAAGCACGCTACTTCTCTGTTAATTTTAACAAAATGGAGTTGAATCAGAACGGAGAGGTCTATGAGTTGGTGGAGGTTAGCAACAAGGAGCTAGTGCGCGGTCGTGTGGTCACCTATTACTGCATTGACAAAAACTTACGCGCAGTAGCTTTCAAATTGTTGGTGTCAGAAAAAGGGAAATTCTTGAGGTATAAGAGGTATTGCTTGGGTTGAGGAAAGTAGATTATTATGGGTCGCTACGCGATAAATTATATTTGAGTCGCTTCGCGAGAAATCTTACAAATCTGTTCAAATCATACAAATCTTTTGTTATCAAGTCCATTTGGGACATATTTGATGGATATTCTTGAGGTATAAGAGGTGTTGTTTTGGGTGAGAGAAGGTGTTTGTTTCCATGTCAAGTGTTTTAAGGATTTGATAAAAACTGCTGCTTGGGAGAGGAGAATTTAAGAAATATATAGTGTAGAAATGTGAAAAATCCCCATTGCTTAGTGGCAATGGGGAAATAAACATATAAGGAATTTATTTTATATATGTTTAATATACTTTAATGATTGCAATATATGGTGTATACTGTTTTATCATATCTGGAAGATTTTTTGTTTTTGGTTGATTTCCTGTATTTATCTTTATGTTTATTGGAGCAGAATCTATTAAGTTGAGAAGATATGAACTTTTTATAGCATATCCTACATTTTCTGCTTCTGGAACACCTGCATTTGTGATACCAACTAGATTCCCATTTTTGTCAAACAAAGCACCTCCACTATTCCCAGGTTGGATGGCTGCAGATATTTGATAAGTGACAATATCACCTTGATAACCTGTTTTGGAACTTATTATTCCATCTGTGATTTTCACTTCTTTGCCTAATGCGGTTGACAGAGGATATCCCATTGTGAAAATAGAGGTTCCAACATCACTTATGTTATTAGATATAGTAAAAGGTGGGGCTTGTAATTTTATTTCTTTTTCATCCTTGATGCAAAGAAGAGCCAGATCATTGGTTTTGTCAACACATAACACTTTTGCCTTATATGTTTCATATATCCCATCTATTTGCAATGATATTTCTATATTATTTGCGTTATCAATCACATGATAATTAGTGACAACTATGTTGTTAGAGATGAGTATTCCACTTCCGCATGATTTCATGTTTTGTATAGGATCTGAAGATGACACATTTTTTGTATTTTTTTCGTCTCCTTTAGAAGGGTATATTTTTAGGTATTTATAGGAATATGTTTGGTCATATGATTGTGTTATGACTTCTAGAATTCTATCCGTTATCGTTGCTATACAATTTTGTCTAACATGTGCATAATCGTAATATTCTGCATCATAAGTATTCCCTTCTATATGATTTAGTTTTATTTTAAGATCTCCTATATTCCATTTCGCATTGTCTGTTTGTATAATTACGCCATAATATTCTCCATTCTCTTTTAAGATTGCAAATCTATAAAAATCACCATCATTGGAAATGTTTTTGTATATACCTTCAATGGCGGATATTCCTCCCTTTTTCAAATATGATTTAATACTATCTTCACTTAAATTACGAACAGAAATTTCTTTGCCAATACCTTTGTCTTCAGGAGGTGTGAATTTATAATTTAGTTTTTTTATGTTTGCGAATATTTCTTTCGAAGCTTTTCGCATATCACCTTTTGCGCTAAATGTAATTCCTTCACCTGATGTGCTATGAACTATGGTTCCTCTTGGATTAGTTAATGTAAGTACTAATGTGCTCTTAGCTCCATATACAATATGACAGGCATAAGTAGCTGTTAGCACATATGATTTCTCTGCGTTGTCCATTTCTTCAACATCTGTTGATGATAGAATCGAAAATCCAATACTACTAAAAAATTCCTTAATCTTTGTTTCAATGTCATATAAATCCCCCTGTTCAACTACATATAAATATTTATAGTTGTTTATTTTATGTGCATTGACAGATAATGTCAGGAATAAGAATGCAATTGTAATAAAATGTTTCATGTGTTTATATTTTAAAGTTTATTTTGATAATCTTCCTCTAGTGAAATATTCTTTATCGGATTTCTCTGATTTTCTTGGATGATTGAATTAATCTTTTCCGGAACTGTTTGGAAAATAGATCCTTCATCAATGCCATATTCTGATAATTCGTTTATTATCTTTTCTTTGAGGGTTTTAGGAATTACTGCAACGTCATTCATAAAACAATTTCTTAGGGACATATTAGTGTTTTTGTTGTCAATATCTGTAGTTCTAGTTTTATCATTTGTTAGTGGTGTTATGAAAAAGGCTCCGCTTTGATGTTCTATTCTTGGGTTGTTGATAGGTGGATATATAAAGATTGGTTCGGAAAAATCTTCTTTTGTAATTCGTCCTCCTTCATCGGACAGAAATCTCGATATGTTATCATCAAAGAAATACAGATTATATTTAAACAAGTATTTTGCCGTTAATTCAGCCACTGTTTCATTCTCTGTTTTTTTGTGTCCGTAATATACAATCCCATCATTTTCTATTTCTGTTTTACATGCAAAGAATAATGCAACCAATGGATTAAACGTCACATCTAGTAAACGTGTTGGCATTCCATAATGTTGTAAGAATGCAAGTTTGTCCAAATAATATGGATATTCAGACAATTCCTTATATAATTTGAGAGATGCTTGTTTTAATAAATTTTGTTCATCTGTAGTAGAAAAGTCTTTCCTGAAGGCTCCTGCAATTATATTCCACTCTTTATTGGCTTGACCACGATAAAACTTCTTAACATTATTAGGTTTCAAAATTTCTATCCATTTTATATAATCTGCTACATTGAGAATCTTAGTCTCTTTATTTTGATCGTTATTACTCATTTAAAATTTTTACATTTTTTCCAGCTAACTCCCATTCCTGGATAGTTCCTATTGCGTTTTACTATATACATAAAAAAAGCGTGGGAATCAGTACTTTGTTACTCGTCCCACGGATAGAGGCTCTGGCATCGCCTGTTTGTCGAAACGAGCAACGCCGAAGCCCACGCTGATATGTATATCTACGACAATGTCGGATATTACATACCCATGGACGTCATTGTTGCTTTGATGTTTGACAAACGTTTAAGAACTGCCAGATTCCTACCCGTCAAGCTCAAAGCGTCAAGTAACGCCTTCCTATATGTATAGATTCTTTTCCCGTTTTCACCATGAAGGTGCACTTTGGTCAAAGAACGCCACAAATATACAATAATTTTTATATCAAAGCCAAATGATTTATGCTTGATATACAACCATATTCCCTTCGACTTTTTATGCAATGTCCAACAGATTTTTTAGTGCTTTCCTAATGAGCTGTTAAGTATTCCTTGTTAGTTCATTAGTATGTCAATTGTTTTTTCCCCTTCTTTTCATGGATAATAACCAAAAAAAACAATATATTTGTATATTATTAACCAACCGACAAGAATATGAAAAAAACAGTACTCTCTTTCCTAACTTCCGTAGTGATTGCCTTGAATGGTATGGCTGCTGATTGGACCTCCGTCGCAATCAGTTCGCAAGTGACTCATGTGCAGCCGATGACTGGTTTGGTCTTGTGGCCCGAAGAGGCATCTGAACAGTTCAGTAAATATGGAGAGGCTCACGCTTTGGAGTTTTCATATGTGGCGCCATGCAAAGTGGTGAAAGATGGTGTGGTGGATGGCCCGATAACATACGATTGGAGTTACTTGGAAAATATCTTGAACGATATCAAGAGCCGTAACCATCAGGCGGTCATCCGTTTCTTCTACGAATACCCTGGTGTGCCAATGGTGGATAATAATCCGGGTACGACAGGTGTCCCTGAATACATAAAGAAATTGTCTGACTATAAAGAGAGTCACAAAGAGGTGAAAGAGGATGGCTTGACTTACTATGCAAACTGGAATTATGGCGAACTCCAACGCTTCAACAAGGTCTTTTTTGCTGATTTTGCCGAGCGGTATGATAATGATCCTCGTATCGCCTTTGTAGAGGTGGGCTTCGGTCATTGGGCTGAATACCATATATATGATGAAAATGGTGTGAAAATAGGTGAGGATGGAAACTTCCCAACCAAGGAATATCAAAAAGAGTTCTTCCTGCACCTTTCTTCGGTGATGAAGAATATCCCATGGGCGATTAGTATCGATGCGGCGGATGATGAATATACAGACTTTGCTGATGATAGAGATTTACGGAAGTTGAAGTTCGGTTTGTTTGATGATTCCTTTATGCATGAGGAACATGAAAAGAGTTCGAAGGATGGATATAACGAGGAGTGCTGGGAAACAATGGGCAAAGACCGTTGGAAAACGGGTGTGTGCGGAGGTGAGATCAGCTACTATGACGATTCTGATCAGAAGAATTTCACCAAAGAGAGTGGCATGTACGGACTTACATGGAAAGATCAGTCGAAAAAATACCATATCACCTTTATGATAGCTAATGACAATCCTTCGTTGAATGGTTATAAAAATGCCGCTCGTTTCAAGGAGTGCAGCATGATGACGGGCTATCATTTTGTGGTTACGAAATGTGTGACAGATGGTACTCAAACGAAAATCACGGTGAAAAACACGGGTGTGGCACCTCTCTACAAGGATGCCTACTTTGCCATTGGTTCAACACGTTCTAAGGAGTCATTGCGTGGATTGTTGCCCGATGCCTCTATGGAGGTGACCATCGATGCCCCATTGGAATATAGCAATAGCGGACGTGCACTTTCAAATCCTGTGATTGAGAGTGATTTTATACTTGACACGCAAACGATTGAATACGATTGCAATACTGAAACGTCTGACCTTCAGGAGGTTGTGCAATTCGATACCGAGGAGGGACAACGATACAACCTATGGGGAGAGAAGGTCTCCGAAGAGTATCAAGGATGGGTGATTATAAATGGCAAGAAGGTGTTGAATAAGACGAAGTGATACTATAAAACTCGCCTTATACAACCCCATTAGCATAGATCTTTAGGAAGATTTGCTCCAAATCGGCTGGGTCTGCTTCTATCTCCAATTTCGCCAATCCTGTTTTCATATATTCGATGAAAGCGGCTTTTTCTTGTGGCGTGTATTGGTCTTGGTAGCGATTCTCGTGGTTGAGAATGTCCCATGCAATGTAGTTGGTTTTGTATACCTTGTGTTGACTTCTGATGCGGTTGTCAATTATCCTACCCAATTCCGTGTATTTGTCGTTTTTCTCTTTTTGATTGCAGAATTCGAGCTCTTCTCTCGTGATAGGAGGAGTGACTGCGATATGCACCTTTCCTTTGTATTGCTTTATGCCTGTCAGGATGCTGTTTAGATCCTCGTTCTCGCCTTTCACGTATTTTTGAAGTTGTGAAATATATAATTCAGCCGTTTTGAGGAAGTCGCATGGCTCATACTCGTAAGAGATGGAGATAGGAGTGATGCTTAACTCATCCAGATTGTCTACAAATGGTTGGTCGCTACTTAGCGCAAACATTTTCAAAACGCCCAATTCTGTTTTGTCATTACCATCTTTAGTTCGTCCGTTGCGTTGGGCGATCCAAACGGATTCGCCCTCATCTTTGATGACATGTCGCATATAGGCGGAGACTTCCAACGATTGCTTGTAGAAATCGCGTATGTTGCCTCCTCTCATGATGCAAAACATCTTGTTCAACTTTCCGATGTTGATGACAAGGTTTCCTTTCATCAGATTGCTTCCGAAAGTAATCTGACAGGTGTCGATGCCATTCTCTGCTAACAATACGTCTAAAATAGCTGCATCCAGCACGATGTCGCGGTGGTTGGCAATGAATATGTGACGCTGTTTGTTGTCTATATTGTCAAACCCATCAAAAGTGACGCCGTCGGTGGTTTTCTCCATAACGCAGCGGATGGCTTTGTGCATGACAATCTCCTGAAAATCATCGATGGTTTTGATGGCGGATAAACTCTGTTTGATGAGTTCCATATCGGCTCCCGGCTGGATATAGTTCACCACCATAGGAAATAGATTGTCGTGTAGGATCGACCGAATTGCTTCGGGAACCTCGGCATTTTTATATGGGCGTATTTGCTCAAAATTAAATGTGTTTTCCATACTTGAATCGTTGTTTTTATGTGTTCTTAATTTGCTTTTCTACTATCTATGAATTTTGTGGGTTTACGTTTTATCTCAGGCAAAACAATCTTCTGAATCTCATCGATTGGCTTGAATTTCACGTCGGGTGCCACACGTAACTTTGCACGGAAACGATCTTTCAAATCTTTGATGAGCTCTTCATTAGGATTCTTAACGCCGATATAGGTGGTGAGATGGTCCATACCAATCTCGTTGGAGGTTACCTCCACGTAATAGTTCTCCACGTAATCTGCATTATCCAACACATCGAACACGGATGCTGGATACAATGTTGTTCCTTTGAATTTGATCATCTGTTTCTTTCTGCCAACGATAGGACTGATACGCATGGAGGTACGTCCGCAACTACACTTCTCGTAATGGAAGCAAGCCACATCTCCCGTCTTGAATCTGAGCAGTGGCATTCCCTCCACGCCCAATGTGGTGATGGTCAATTCTCCGATCTCTCCTTCTGCTACAGAATTGCCGTTTTCATCGATTAATTCGCAAATAATCAACTCTGGATGATGGTGTCCTCCCTTGCCTGCTGAGCATTCGCAGAACGAGGTGCTCATCTCTGTTGAGGCATAGGTGGAGTATAAATCAATATCCCATTTCTCTTTGATCTTGCTGCCTAAAAGATTGAGCGAGAAATCTTCATTACGCAGGTTCTCACCAATACAAACAGCCTTCTTGATACTTGAACTACGATAATCGATACCATGTTCCTCTGCATAACGGATGATGCGAAGAATAAAAGATGGCACACAGATGATGGCATCTGGTTTCATGCGACGGATAGTGTCCCACTGCAATTCGGGGATTCCGTTACCCACACGAATCAGTCCGCCGCCCATCATGCGTATACCCAAGCAATAGGCATAACCTGCCATGAAACGCTTGTCGATGGTGGTCATCAATTGATACACCTCACCAGGATGTCCGCCTGCACCAACAAATGAAATGGCCTCGTTGTAGGCTAAACGCTGGAGGTCCTTTTCCGTCATGGCAAACGTTGTAGGATCACTAAGCGTGCCAGAAGTCGTTATGTAATCACGAATTTCAGAGGGTTCTACACAGAAAAAATCTTTGTTGTGCATTTGTAAATCCTCTTTTGTCGTGAAAGGTATATTGCGTAGGTCTTCGAGTGTCTTGACCTTCTCAATATCAATGCGATTGTCGGCAAACATCTTTTTGTAAAAAGGTGATTTGGCGTTTAGATATGCCAAAGCTTCACGCATCTTCTCCTCCTGAAATCTCTTGATGACTTCTCTTGGCTCAAATTCAATGGCTGGTTCAAATTTATTCATGGTGTATAGTATCTAATAGTTCAGTAAATTATTCTGTTTTAACCACTTCTCTAATATGACTCCCCAATTGTGGGTCTCCTCACTTCTTGTTCGTATCATGCCAAAACCATGACCTCCCTTATTCATCAGATGATACTCGCATGAGATTCCTTTCTCCATCAATGCTTTGTAGAGCACTTCGCTGTTGCGGTAGTCTACCACATCGTCATCTTTGCATGCCAATAGGAATACAGGTGGCATGTCGGTAGGAATCTGTTTCTCCATCGAGAAGTGTTCCTTGTCCTTTTCCGTGTATTTCTTTGTGAGCAAATCCACTCTCGACTTGTGGTGCACTATGCTATCCTGCATCGATACAACGGGATATATGGGACATACAAATGCGGGACGTAATAAGTCATCCGCCACGTCAATTCCTTTTTTCTTGAGGTAATTGTCTTTGTAAAAAGCACCTCCCATGGTCACTAAGTGTCCACCTGCTGAAAATCCAATGGCTCCGATTGTCTCGATTCCCCACTTCTCAGCATTTTCATGAATAAGCTGCATTGCTCGCTGAAAATCCTCTATCATTGCGGGATGATGGTTTCCTCGCATGGATACGCGATAACGTAGCACAACTGCGGTAACCCCCCATTGGTTGAAGTACTCTGCCACCTCTTCTCCTTCATTGATGAGCCCAAGGTGATGATAACTTCCTCCCGGACAAATCAATATGCAAGTCTTACTCTTTCCTTGCTCTTGAGATGGATGAAACACTCGCAACTCCGGACGAACCTCTTTGCGGTCCTTCGGATTGTCCCATAACTTAATCACTTCATAATTCTGTGCGGCAAATGTTGTTACTCCAAGTAATGAAAAAAAAATCGTTAATGTGAATATCAGTCTTTGCATTCTATCTATATTTAGCTTTGCAAAGATAATAAATTTATTTAATTGGAAACTGTTATGTAGAATTCTATAAAATTTAATTTGAGATCTCTTTGGGCGAATTGCTACAATAGAACTATTTTTAATTGATAATAATCAACAAATACAGAGAGAGGTGAATTTTATGAAAGAACGGTTGCGTGTGTTTGCTAGATTTTGATACATTTGAAACCAAATTCTTATCATATATTATTTTGTGTACAATTGATTATTAAAAGAATAAGCGAAAAATATAGAACTTTAAAAAATTTGTGATATGCTTAAAAGAATGTTAACCTTGTTGCTTTTCACCTTTGGGATCTTGTATGTAAACGCTACGGTTAGATACATGACGGTGGAGCAAAACGATGGCAAGAAATACAGTTTTCTTCTTGCCGACAAACCGGTTGTGACCTACGAAGATGGCAACCTAGTAGTGAATGGTAATGTGTCTACCAGCTATGCTATTAGTGATGTGAAAAATTTTCATTTTACAGAGGGAGATGAGTCTGGTGTAAAAGATGCAGATGCTGAACTGTTACGTGTTATTACGATAGATAATAACACTATCCGCGTGGAAAATGCGCTTGCGAACGCAAAGGTGATGTTGTTTAATATTAATGGAGCAACAATCTTTACTACAACAACTGATCCGTTGGGTACAGTGACTATTAATCTACCTAATCAGAAAGGCGTCTATGTGCTTACTGTAGGTGGGCGATCTATTAAGGTGATACGTAAATAATTGTTAATGAAAATGTATATGAGAAAAATTATACTATCAGCATTGATGTTGGCATCAATGATTTTTTCTGTGAATGCGACAGTGTATATGAATGTGAAATCAGTAGGTGGAAAGACTGACAAGTTTGATGTTGAAGAGGTGAAAGAGGTAATATATGTAGAAGAATCCGTGGTTTTAACCCAAGACACTGCTGGCTCTGGAATACAGGGGGTATCTGTAAGTGGTAAAACGGGAGGTTATACGTATGTTGATTTGGGGTTGTCAAGTGGTACTATGTGGGCAACATATAATGTGGGTGCATCGAGTCCCAAAGAATATGGAAGTTATTTTGCATGGGGAGAGACTGAAACGAAAGAGGAATATGGATATAACAATTATAAGTGGGGATATAATATTGGTTCATTCATTAAGTATAATTCCGAAGACCTCAAATCAATTTTGGATCCTGATGACGATGCTGCGACGGCTAATTGGGGTGGAGCATGGAGAACCCCTACACAAGAAGAACGGAGTGAACTGTCGTCAGGTTGCGACTGGGAGTGGGTTTCTGACTTTAATGGGAGTGGAATTTCTGGCTTAAAAGGCATAAGCAAAAGAAATGGTAAATCTATTTTTTTCCCTGCCGCAGGTGTGAAAGAGGATAATAGTTTATATGAAGATGGGGAAAGAGGCTATTATTGGTCATCCGCATTGAATAATCTGTCAGAGAGTGAGTCTTTTCAAATAACAAGCTCAAATTTTGAGACAAAATCGAATGGACGATGTTGGGGATTAAGCGTACGTGCTGTTACGTCAACTAAAATCTTATATATGTGTGTTAAATGTGCAGACGGAAGTGTGACAAAATTTGATATGCATGATATTGTTGAAATTAAATATGAAGAGTTCTCTGAAGAATATGGAATTACTATTTCTGGTAAAATCGGCAATTATGACTATGTGGATCTTGGTCTGCCAAGTGGATTGAAATGGGCTACATACAATGTTGGAGCAAGCACTCCTTTGGAATATGGTGGCTATTATGCATGGGGCGAAACGTCACAGAAAAGAGACTATAGTCAGGAGACTTATATATGGTTTGAGGGAAGTTATACCAATGTTACTAAGTATAGAATGGCTGGTATGTCTTTGACTTTGTCAGATGATGCAGCTGCTGCTAATTGGGGTGAATCTTGGCGCATGCCTACACCTGTGGAACTGCAAGAATTGGTGGATAATTGTACGTGGGAAAAAGTGAATAAATTCAAGGGATCAATGATTAATGGTTGGCTTGGAACTTCAAAAACGAATGGAAACGTAATATTTTTACCTGCTGGAGGAATGGGTAATGGAGAATTCTCAAATTATAAGGGCGATAAATTATTTTATTGGTCATCCACAATGGGATCTTATACTTACACGATTACTGAAACTCTTGATGTGAAGGACTTAAAAGAACTTAATAATAAGCTAAAAATGGATAATTCTTATCGATATTATGGCGAAAGTGTTCGTGCTGTCTCGGAGTGATAGGCAACATTTGATGAATGAAATATTAGAAAATGATGGGGCATCAAAACTAAATTTTGATGCCCCATCTTAGTTTATGAAGTTTTTACCTCCTTATGGCAAAATAATCTTTGTTGCCTCGTAGAACTCTTTTCCTTGGATGACAATGATTGCAGCTCCACTTGGAATGTCAATCTCTAGTTGGATGTTTTCTCGATTGTTCTCTTCGGCCTTTTTCAAACACCGTCCCTCCATAGTGTAGACGCTAATGTTCAACTGCTCATCACTTATGAAATGTTCACTTGGGGTGATGTTCAATACCTGATTCTGATAGAAGATGATGGACGAATGGGCAGTTTTGTTTCCTTCATCCTTCAAATGTGAGGTGGGGTCTTCTCCCTCCTCTAGGATTCTCCAATAGGCAGCATCGCCTGATGGGAATGAGTTTTGAATCACATCTCCCTTGGCGGTCTGTACGAATAGGTTGCTGTGCGCAAATTTTAGGGTGACTACCTTCTCTGTAAATTGATCTTGCCCCTCCAGATAGAGTTGTTGGTGACTCTTTCCGTTCCACTCCCAGAGTCCTACACTCCTGCCGGCTTCTGCTGATTCATTGGGTATCTCCAAAACGTTATCGCCAAAATTAATGCGGTAGGTGCCACTTCCCAAACTGGTAATGGTGGCTAAGGATGCCTTGTCGTTGCAATCGCCAAGTACGATGTCGTTGCCTGATGCTTGCATGCACTGCTTCTGATCGATCGAATAGAGCCGTATGGTTTCTTTCGTGAGTGTCGATTGCTTGGGTTGCCATACTCTCACCCAGTCGCA
>JAFRNH010000042.1 GCA_017430235.1 Paludibacteraceae bacterium
ACAAACATATTTCGGTCTTATAGCTCAGCTGGTTCAGAGCACCTGCCTTACAAGCAGGGGGTCCTAGGTTCGAATCCTAGTGGGACCACTCAAAAAAAACATCCTGTTAAAATCTCTCTTTTATAAATATTATAGTTGGACAAAGTGATTTTACCACTTGTCTTGATTTGTCATCGAATGTTATGAATGGTGAAATAGTGCGTTTTTTGAATGAGGATTATTCCATTTTCAAATTTCTATTTATCTTTGTCATACGGTGAATTTATATAAACTCATCGTTTGAAAATGCAAAAGAAAACATTGTATAAGAATTCGTGTTGTTATGAAACAAGGTATGTTTAATATATCATCTACATCTTTTGATAAAAAAAATTTGATAAAGTTCCTCGTTATTGTAACTGCATTTATAGTGGCGGGTGTCGTGATATTTGAGTCTTTCCCGAATATCAATAAATTTCAATATGCCTACGAGAAGGGAAGTCCTTGGAAATATGAGGAGATCACCGCTCCATTCGCTTTCGAAATCCGTAAGTCTAAAGATGACATAGAACGAGAGGAGAAAGAGTTGCTGGAGAAGTTCTCTCCTGTTTACAACTATGATGCGACGGCATTGCAAAAGAGTAAAAAACTTCTTAGAGAAAAATTCGGACAAACAGATGATGCTACTGCTCCCTACTTTAAGTACATAGAGTCTCAATTAAACGTTATCTATAAAAAGGGAATCATCTCTGCAAGTGAAATGGATTCTTATGTGGAAGAGGGAACAACGACCATTCGATTGGTGAACGATAAGGTTTCGAAAGAAACTTCTATCTCCAATTTTTTCACAACGAAGACGGCCTATGAAAAGGTGATCAATGAGGCTCCAACCACAATCAATCGTAATACATTGAGAGATTATAATATCAGCAACTACATCACGGAGAATGTAAAATACGATGCCGATATTTCAGAATCTATGCGGAAGGAACTCCTCCACACTATTTCATTAACTAAAGGACAAATTCAAAGCGGTGAAAAAATCATCGATCGTGGAGATATCATTACAGATGAGAAATTCGATATCCTAAATTCATACAAACAGGAGATTGAAGCAAATAATCAGTTTAAAAACACGCATCAGGTAGCCTGCGGTCAGGCTGTTGTGATTGTATTTGCTCTTTTCGTATTCTTTCTCTATTTCTACTTGTTCAGACAAAATTTGTTGGAGAGAAAGCGAGATACAGCATTTATGTTGTCTTTTGTGACGATTTTCTGCATTCTCACCTCATGGGCTGTTCGTCATGATGTAACTCCTTATGTGATACCCTATGCGTTGATACCTATCGTGGTTTCTTCGTTTTTTGACACTCGTACGGCATTATTTACCCATCTGACGACGGTCTTGTTGTGCTCATTCGTCGTGCCTCATGAGTTTGAGTTTCTTTTCCTTCAGGCACTTGTGGGTATGATTTCCATTTGTACGTTGAAGACCATCTATCAACGCTCTCATTTGATTCGTTCTGTCGCAATTATTTTCTTATCCTATATTGTGTTGTTCTATGGATTCTCCCTGATCCATGTGAGAAGTATGGAACAGATGAGTCTTGAACCTATCCAATATTTCTTCATCAATGGCGTTTTGCTGCTTTTCGCAAGTCCGCTGATGTATATCATAGAAAAAGTATTCGGTTATACTTCAGATGCCACATTGGTGGAGTTGGCTAATACCAATAACGAACTATTCCGCAAATTCTCTGAACTGGCTCAGGCTAGTTTCAACCATTGTATGCAGGTCTCTAACTTGGCTGAAGCAGCAGCCAAGGCTGTTGAAGCGAACCCTATGTTGGTGCGAACAGGTGCTCTCTATCATGATATTGGTAAAATGAACAACCCGACGTTCTTTACGGAAAACCAAAACGGCGTCAATCCTCATGAGGAATTGAACGACGAGGAGAAGAGTGCGCAAATCATCATTCGTCATGTGACGGATGGTGTCGAAATAGCAAAGAAATATGGATTGCCAGAGAAAATTCAAGATTTCATTAAAACTCATCACGGACGTGGTAGAACCACCTACTTCTACAACACTTTCAAAAACAAATACCCTGACAAGGAGGTTGATGAGGCGTTGTTCACCTATCCGGGACCTAATCCGTTTACAAAAGAACAGACCATCTTGATGATGTGTGATGCCGTAGAGGCTGCTTCTCGAAGTTTGAGTTCGTATACCGATAAAAATATCAACGACCTTGTGGAAAAGATCATCAATACTCAGTTGAATGAAGGCCTTTACAACGATTCTCCTATCACCATGGAACAGATTCAGCGTATAAAGGGAGTGTTGAAAGAGAAACTGAAATCTTTGTATCACACGAGAATCGTTTACCCTGAATTGAAAAATAAAAATTAAAGGTGAATTAATAGAATTCACCTTTAGATACTAAATGATGGAGCGGAAATCCTTTTTTACAGGATTTCTGCTACCACGTATGTACTTCCGCCAATATAGATGAGATCCTTCTCGCCAGCACTCTTCTGTGCGGCACTTAATGCCTCCTTGACTGTTGGATAGCTCTCGCCAATAAGTCCTTTTTCGGCAGCCAATGCTTGTAGTTTGTCTTGCTCCATTGCCCTTTTGATGGAGGCGCGAGTGAAATAGTAGGTTGCCTCTTTCGGTAATAGTTCTAAAACGTGCGAAACATCTTTGTCACCCACCATACCAAATACGATATGTAGTTTCTCGTGTGGCGTGTTACGTAGTTGCTTGGCCACGTAGGTGATGCCTCCCACATTATGACCTGTGTCACATACGGTGTATGGCTTTCTGCTTAAAATCTGCCATCGACCTAACAAATGTGTGTTTTGAATCACATTCTTAAATCCGTTCTGGATTTCCTCCTCTGTCATGTCTAATCGCTCTATGATGCGTATGAGGTCGAATGCTATCCGACAGGTAGTCATGTTCTTCATCTGATAATCTCCCATCAGAGGAGTCTGAACCTTTTTCTCTCCAATTTTAAATAACTGATAAGGTACATCGTCTGCGATTTCTTCTCCTAACTTTTGAACTGAAGTCTCGTCTGCAAAAAAGATAGGTGCATTCATGGCTTCTGCCTTCTCAAGAAAGATTTGTCTGATTTCGCCCTGCGATTCACCAATGACGACAGGGGTTGCTTGCTTGATGATGCCTGCTTTCTCTCTGGCTATGTCCTGCTCAGTGTTACCAAGTATGTTTTGGTGGTCGAGACTGATATTGGTGATGACACTTAGAATCGGACTGATGATGTTGGTGCTGTCCAACCGACCACCTAATCCTACTTCAATAACAGCATAATCAACTTTCTCCTGACGGAAATAATCCATGGCCATGCCAAAACTAACTTCAAAGAAAGAAGGATAACACTCTTCGAAAAAAGATTTGTGCTTTTCGATGAAGTTGATGACAAATGATTGAGGAACCATCTCCCCGTTAACGCGGATGCGCTCACGAAAATCTTTCAAGTGAGGAGAGGTGAAAAGTCCTACTTTAAAGCCATGCTGCTGAAGCAGTGAAGCTAAAGTGTGAGAACAAGAGCCTTTTCCGTTGGTCCCGCCTACATGGATGCTTTTGAACGAGCAGTGGGGTGACCCCAATCGTTCGCTAAGGGCAATCATACTATCTAATCCTTCTTTATACCCTGATTTTCCCACCATCTGGAATAATGGCATACGATTGTATATGTATTCCAGTGTCTCTTCGTAATTCATCATTTTTCCAAAAAAAAATTATTCGTTTAATTTTTATATTTCAATTCAAAAAACTATTTTTACAACAACGAAAGTAAAGAATTAATTTGTCTTGACAAAGAAAGATATTTGCTTTCGCCTTAAATTTAATGATTAATGGGATTTCTGAAAAATTGCTTTGCAGGGATTTTGACGGTTTCCTCAGACAGATTGCTGATTTGAACAAAGGTTGAGTGTGAACCATGAAAGACATCAATTAATAGAAAATCAGTAAAATAAGGATGAAGCATTAGAAGTTCGCAATAGATTTCAAGAATTTTCCATTCGTGTTTTTTGATAATTTATAAATGGGGAATTGGTAGTGATTCCTTTAACACTAAAAAAAGATTGATTATGGGCGCAAAGAAGAATTTCGTTTTGGATACGAATGTGATCCTTCACGATTATAAGTGTATTTACAATTTTCAGGAAAATGATATTTATATTCCAATCGTTGTGTTGGAAGAATTAGATAAATTCAAAAAAGGAAATGAACAGATAAATTTCAATGCTCGTGAATTCGTACGTGAATTGGACAATTTGAGCGTTGATGCTGATTTCTTTAAGAATGGATGCTCTTTGGGTATGGGCTTAGGTAAATTGTTTATCGTTACCAATCCTGCATACCCTGAAATCTTGTCAAAGTCGTTCTCCGAGAAGACTCCGGATCATCGAATCATGGCGGTGGCATTGGAGATGCAACAGAAAGACAAGAAGACTCGTACTATTTTGGTGACCAAGGATGTCAACCTCCGTATGAAGGCTAAATCCATCGGATTGGATGTGGAAGACTACATCAACGACAAGGTGACTAATGTGGATCTCTTCGACAAGGCCCAGGAGACCTATGATGATGTTGATCCAGATTTGGTAGATCGCATTTATGCGGAAGCAGGTGGTGTTTCTGTCAGCGATTGCAAACTGCCAGCCTCTTTGGCTCCTAATGAGTGCTTTATCTTGAAGAGCTGTCGTTCTACGGTGATGGCTAAATATGATGCTTCTACTCAGACAGTGAAAAAGGTGAAGAAAGAAAAAGCCTTTGGTATTGAGGGTAGAAATGCAGAACAAACATTCGCTTTGGATGTGCTTCTAAATGAAGATATTAAATTGGTGGCTATTACGGGTCGTGCGGGAACAGGTAAGACCTTGTTGGCTTTGGCTGCTGCTTTGCAACAACATGAGACTTACAAGCAAATCTTGTTGGCTCGTCCGATTGTTGCCATGTCTAACAAGGATCTTGGATTCTTGCCAGGTGATGAGAAACAAAAGGTGGCTCCTTATATGCAACCGTTGTTCGATAACTTGAATGTCATCAAACATCAGTTCGGTGCAAGCAGCAAGGAACTCCGTCTGTTGGATGATATGCAGAAGAGCGAGAAGTTGGTGATCGAGGCATTGGCCTTTATTCGTGGTCGAAGCTTAAGCAATACTTACCTAATCGTTGATGAGGCTCAAAACTTAACTCCTCATGAGGTGAAGACCATCATCACACGTGCAGGTGAGGGTTGTAAGATCGTCTTTACGGGTGATGTACAGCAGATTGATACTCCTTATCTGGATATGCAATCCAATGGTTTGGTCTATATGATCGATAAAATGAAAGGACAGGACTTGTTTGCTCATGTAAACCTTATCAAGGGTGAGCGAAGCAAGTTGTCTGAATTGGCAAGTGTATTATTGTAAAATATCTTTTCTCATAGAGGTTAATGGAGTAAATTCTGTTAACCTCTTTTTTTGTCTCCACGAAAAACTTTCTGTCTATCCCTCTTTTTACAACAACGTTCCCATTGCAGATTGCCCTCTTATAATGAGTGAGAGAAGGCATAAAATGAAGATTTTGTGGAATGTGAAATTTATGTGTATATTTGCATGTTTTTTATAGACAATAAGAATGGCTGAATGCTGGTTGGATGATTGGAATAACGTGAGTGATAAAGCCATTATTAAAATAATAGATATGATAAAGAAATTATTTTTCGTTTGTCTGACGATCGTTTCTCTTTCTGGATGTATGTCCGTAAATGATTGTGAGTGCAAGGTGGATGGTTCTGATACATCCATTCCACACTATGATTATGAAGGCTCATGTTCAGAATTGAACGAAGAGGAAGAGAATGTCACCTGTGTGGCAAAGTAAAACGTACGAATTGAAATGACAAGAGAAACATCGAATAGGATTTTTTACGTATGTCGGTGCTTGTTAGGTTTAATGTTCATCCTCTCCGCGATTCTGAAGTTTATCTCATTGGGTGCTTTTGAATCGTATGTTTTCTCCCTGGATTTTTTTAACCTGACGGTGTCGTCTTATCTTTCTCGGTGTTTATTGCTTGTGGAGGCATCGCTTGGATGTCTTCTGATTTCCACTCTGTACAAAAGGGTGGTGGATTTATTATCCTTCTTCATGCTGATTGGCTTTTCCGGTTTGCTGCTCTATTTGCTGCTTATCGGAGAGGATGGTAATTGTCATTGCATGGGGGAGACTTTTAGTCTCTCTCCTGCCGCTTCTTTGTTGAAGAACGGTGTGCTGTTCCTTCTGCTGTTCTTTGCTGTTAAGTGTACTCCATTCTCCATTCCGCAGCCTCGGATTGTGTTAGCATTGATTTTGCTTTTGTCGTTGGTCTTTGCGTTTGTGAAACTACCATTGGGGTGGGGCACACCACGTGAGACGAAGTTCAACGTAGCTGCCTATGCTCAGTTGGAGCAGACGAAGCCCGAGTTGCTAAAGTTGAAGGAGAAGGATGTGGCTGTGGTCTGTTTTTTCAGTGTGAAGTGTAAACATTGCAAGATGGCGATGCGCAAATTGGAGGTCTGCTTGAAGAATGCCACAGTGCAACCTGCCATTCAGTGGATTGTGTGGGGCGACGAAAAAGGACTGCAAGCATTTGAAGAGGAGACGGGTGTGGCGACTCAATCTCACTTCTTCATGGACCCTGTTGATCTGATGCCGATTACGGAATACAATGTTCCGCTGATTGTGATTTACAACAAGGGTGAAATGAAACTAAAAATGAGTAATGCCACTTTCGATGACGAAGCGTGTCGAAAGTTATTATCTGTAAAATAAAATCGGGGAGTTGATCCCCTAAAAAAGTATATATATGATAGAGATTATTCCTGCAATTGATATTATCGAAGGAAAGTGTGTTCGCTTGTCGCAGGGCGATTATGCGCAGAAGAAAGTTTATAACGAGAATCCTTTAGAGGTGGCGAAAGAGTTTGAGTCTGCCGGTATCCGTCGTCTTCACTTGGTTGATTTGGATGGAGCGAAGGCGAAGCACATTGTCAATTACAAAGTGTTGGAGTCGATAGCGACGCATACAGATTTGACCATTGACTTCGGTGGTGGTTTGAAAAGCGACGAAGATCTTCGCATTGCCTTTGAGTCAGGAGCTAAGATGGTGACGGGCGGCAGTATTGCTGTGAAGGAACCGGACACTTTCCTCTCATGGTTGGATAAGTTTGGTGCGGAGCGTATCATCTTGGGTGCCGATGTGAAAGAAGAGAAGATTGCCGTAGGAGGGTGGATTGAGAGTACCACGTTGGATTTGTTACCTTTTGTGAAAGATTTTGTGGAGCGAGGCATTGACAAAGTCATCTGTACAGATATTAGCAAGGATGGAATGTTGAAGGGTCCATCTATCGACTTGTATAAGAGAATGTTGGCAGAGATTCCTTCGTTGTATCTGATTGCCAGTGGAGGCGTTAGTTCCATGAAGGATATAGAGGAATTGAATGAAGCAAAAGTGCCAGCTGTCATCACTGGCAAGGCAATCTATGAAGGAAGAATAAAAATGGAGGAAATCGTCTCTTTTTTGTCGTAATTTTTTTGTACATTCGCACATTAAATCTATTCGTTATGAAGTTGAATTTTGAAAAAATGGATGGGTTGGTTCCTGCCATCATACAAGACGCTGATACAAGGGTGGTCTTGATGTTGGGCTTCATGAATGAGGAGGCCTTTCAGAAGACGATGGAGACAGGCAAGGTGACCTTCTATAGTCGGACGAAAAACCGTTTGTGGACGAAAGGTGAAACAAGTGGTAATTTTCTGAATGTAGTGTCTATAAAAGAGGATTGTGATCAAGATACATTGTTGATTAAGGTGCATCCTGTGGGACCTGTATGTCATACAGGTACAGACACCTGTTGGGGAGAAAAAAATGAGTAAAAGCATCGCCTATGTCTTTGATTGAATATAAGAACGTTAGTGTAACTCGCCAAGAGCAGATGATCTTGAAGGATGTGTCGGTCTCTGTAAATGAGGGTGATTTCGTTTTCCTACTTGGAAAGGTGGGTAGTGGTAAAAGTACCTTCTTGAAATCGCTCTATTGTGAGGTGCCGATTGATTCGGGTTCGGCAACGGTCTTGGACTATGACTTATGTAAGATAAAGAATCGTCAGATTCCTTATTTGAGACGTCAGATGGGAATTGTTTTCCAAGATTTTCAGTTGTTGCCAGATCGTTCGGTGGAGGCTAACCTTATGTTTGTATTGAAGGCAACGGAGCAATGTCCAAAAAAGGATATGCAAAACCGGATTGAGGAGGTGCTCAAGTATGTGGGTCTCTCGACCAAGGGCTATCGAATGCCGCATGAGTTGTCGGGAGGTGAGCAACAGCGAGTGGTGATAGCCAGAGCATTGCTGAATCATCCGAAGATTTTGTTGGCAGATGAACCGACGGGTAACTTGGATGCGCAAATGGGTGAGGAACTGATGAGATTGTTCTACAAGATATCCCAAGAGGGAACCACGGTCATCATGTCGACGCATAATATGAAGTGGACGGAACTCTTCCCCGCCAGAGTGATGAACTGTGAAAATGGCATGTTGATAGAGTGCCAGAAAGAGGAGCCGAAAGAGATTGTGGAATGAAGCAAAACAAAGAAATTATATGAGTGTAAAGGATTTAATAGTAAACAGTAAAAAAACAGCATTCTCATTTGAGATTTTACCACCATTGAAGGGAAATGGTATTGAGGAAATCTACAACACGATCGACGAGTTACGAGAATTTGATCCTAAGTATATTGACATAACAACTCACCGCAGTCAGTTGGTCTATCGTACATTGGAAAATGGACTTTACCAATGCGAACGCGTACGTCAACGTCCTGGTACGGTGGCTGTCGCTGCGGCTATCAAAAATAAATACAATATCGACGTGGTGCCCCACATCTTATGCAGTGGTTTCTCGAAGTGGGAGACGGAATATGTGTTGATAGATTTGGATTTCTTGGGTATCTACGACTTGTTGCTGCTTCGTGGTGACAAGGCGAAACATGTAAATGCCTATATGCCAGATGCAGAGGGCTATTCTCATGCCATCGAACTACAGGAGCAAATCAAACGTTATAATGAGGGTTTCTTCTTGGATGGCTCTCAAAAGAAACATAAAACCACTCACCTCTTCACCTATGGAGTGGCGGGCTATCCAGAGAAACATGATGAAGCGCCTAACGTGGCGTCGGATATCTATTGGTTTAAGAAAAAAATCGAAAACGGAGCTGATTATATTGTGACACAAATGTTTTTCGACAATAAAAAATTCTTCGATTTTGTAGACCGTTGTCGTCAGGAAGGTATTACCGTGCCGATTGTGCCAGGCTTGAAACCTATCACAAAAATGAATCAGCTGACAAGTCTGCCTAAGACATTCCATTTGGATATGCCAGAGGATTTGGCTGCAGCATTGCGCAAATGCAAGACTGATGATGAGGCGCGTCATGTGGGTGTGGAGTGGTGCACGATGCAATCTAAAGAGTTGATGGCTGGTGGTGTTCCATGCATTCACTTCTATTCAATGTCTAGTTCGAAAAGCATTAAAGCAATTGCAAAGAACGTTTATTAAGAAACAGTTGTTTTCACTTTCATGTTAGAATGTAAATGTTTAGTTTTTTGATATTCATATTTCTGGCTGTTGTGTTGATTGTCTTGTCAACTGCGGGTAGGGTGTTGTCATCGATTTTTCGCCTCTTCCGTGGAGTACAGGGTCCTGGAAACACGACCTCTGATTCGTATGAGTCGAGAAACACATACAATAATGATGATGTTGTACAGTCGGAAAAAGGAGCCATACGTATGCGTAATTTCAAAAATTTGGCGGAAGAGACTGAATACGAGGAACTGACGGAAGAACCGATTCAACGAACGGTTGAGTATGAACAAGTTGAGAGAAATAATTAAATTAAAATAAAAAATAAAGATGAGTAAGAAAGTTTTATTGATGATCCTCGATGGATGGGGATTCGGAGACAAGTCAAAGTCTGATGTGATTTCTTCAACAC
>JAFRNH010000043.1 GCA_017430235.1 Paludibacteraceae bacterium
CCTCAAAAGGTGAATTTGGACGAGATAGATACAATTTTTTTCACGTCTCCCAGTACGATAGATAATTTTATTCTGTTGTATGGAAGTTTACCCTCTCATGTGGAATATCGCACCCGAGGAGTAGTGACACAAAATTATTTAAATGAAAAACTGAAATGAAGAGATTTAGAGACTATCGCAAAGATCAGGCAACAAGAGATCGTTTTGCCGATGTAGAGGTTAATGCGGATGATTTCATCTATCCCTATTTTGCTGTTGAAGGCAAGGGAGTGAAGAATGAGATTAAATCGATGCCAGGTATTTATCAATTCTCTCTCGACACCCTGGTAGAGGATGTGAAGGAGGTTCGTTCGTTGGGCATCAACAAGGTACTTCTTTTTGGTGTGATTCCGAATGAGCAAAAGGATGAGCGTGGCTCTGCGGGATATGACGAGAATGGTATTGTCTGTCAGGCCATTCGTGCCATCAAGGCAGCGGTTCCAGATATGATTGTGATGGCGGATGTTTGTCTTTGTGAATATACGAGTCACGGACATTGTGGTTTGCTGAAGAATAATGATGTGGACAATGATGCCACACTTCCGTTGTTGGCACAGGAAGCCTATGTTTATGCTAAGGCAGGTGCAGACTGGGTGGCACCTTCAGCCATGATGGATGGACAGATAGAGGCGCTTGATGCCAAACTGAAAGAGACAGGTTTGCGAAAAGGATGTAAGATCATGGCTTATTCTGCTAAATATGCATCAGCTTTCTACGGACCGTTCCGTGATGCAGCAGATTCAGCCCCTTCATTTGGCGATAGAAAAACCTATCAGATGGATTTCCGTACACGCAACCAAGGGTTGGCTGAGATTGAGGCAGACATTGAAGAGGAAGCTGACATGACTATGGTGAAGCCAGGTATGGCCTACCTTGATATTGTAGCCCGTGCGGTGGAGAAATATAAGGAGATTCCAATGGTAACCTATCAGGTGAGTGGAGAATATTCCATGTTGAAGGCTGCTTCTATGAATGGTTGGTTGGATGAACCGAGAGTGGTGTTCGAAAGCTTGATTGCAATGAAAAGAGCGGGAGCACGATACATCATCTCTTATTATGCAAAAGAATATATGCAAAAATGGAATGATCGATTCCAATTAAAAAAAT
This sequence comes from Paludibacteraceae bacterium, assembly GCA_017430235.1. GTDB lineage: Bacteria > Bacteroidota > Bacteroidia > Bacteroidales > Paludibacteraceae > UBA1181. Next base: position 1,147 of record JAFRNH010000043.1, read on the forward strand.
AAAAGCGTATGAACGAGAGAATCAAATCTGCGCAGGCTTATAAGAATGCCTGTGATGTGATACCGGGAGGTGTAGACAGTCCGGTTCGTGCATTAAAGTCTGTAGGTACGACCCCTCTGTTTGTTCGTGAGGCAAAGGATACCTACTTGTATGATATCGATGGCAATCGATTTATTGACTTCTGTATGTCGTGGGGTGTCTTTATCTTAGGACACAATCAGGAGACGGTGAGTCGGGCGGCTGTTGAGTCTGTCATGCGTGGCAGTAGCTATGGTATCGCAACGGAGGCTGAGACGATCTTGGCGAATAAGATTCGGGAGGCGGTTCCCTCTATGGAGAAGCTCCGTTTCGTCAATTCTGGAACGGAAGCTACAATGTCGGCTATTCGTGTAGCACGAGGTTATACGGGTCGCGATATTTTGGTGAAGTTTGAAGGATGTTATCATGGACATGCAGATCATCTTTTGGTGGCTGCAGGGTCGAGTGTGGCCAATTTGAGTAATGCCTCTTCTGCAGGTGTACCACAAGGGTTTGTACAATACACGGTTGTCTTGCCCTATAATGATACGGAGGCATTGGAAAAATACTTCAAAGAGAATGGTGATCGTGTGGCAGCATTGATCATCGAACCAGTTGCTTGCAATATGGGTGTTGTACCTCCAACGAGAGAGTTTATCGAGGCTACTAGACGAGTGACGAAGGAGCATGGGTCCATCCTCATTTTTGATGAAGTGATCACGGGATTCCGTTTGAGTTGGGGTGGGGCACAACAACGTTTTGGAATTCAGCCAGATATGACCACGGTTGGTAAAATCGTGGGAGGAGGATTCCCTGCCGCTGCTTTTGGTGGTAGAAAGGAGATCATGGATATGTTGGCACCAGAAGGACCTGTCTATCAAGCAGGTACACTCAGTGGAAATCCAGTGGCTATGGCTGCAGGTATTGCTACGTTGACAGAGTTGAAGAAGGAGGGATTCTATGAGGAATTGGAACGCAAAAGTGATGATTTCTGTGCTAAGTTGGAGCGTATCATAGAGGGAAAGAATATTAAGTTGAATCATTGTGGTTCGATGTTTACGTTGTTCTTCAATCAACGTAATCCACAAAACTTCAAGGATACGAAGGCAAGTGACCAACAGCGATTCGCACGTTATTTCAACAATATGTTGCAACGTGGTATTTATGTCAGTCCTTCGCAGTTTGAAGGAAACTTCATCTCCAAGTGTCATACACCGGAGATTTTGGAATATGTCTTGAAATCGATTTCAGAAAGTATTGAATAACGTATAGTTATGAATAACGAGATAGAGAAAGAGTTTGTTGTAGTGGGTGCCGGACTAACTGGACTCACTACTGCCTATACACTAACGAAGGCGGGTGCTGACGTGCAGGTGTTGGAGGTACAAAACCGTGTAGGCGGACAGATACACACCTATGAGGAGAATGGTTTTATCTTTGAGAGTGGACCGAACACAGGATCCATCTCATGGCCAGAGGTAAAGGAGTTGTTTGAGAGTCTTGGTGATAGCTGTTCCTTGCAGGTGGCAGACGAGTCGGCTAAACGACGTTTGATATGGAAAGGTACGCAGTTTTGGGCGTTGCCTTCTTCATTGAGCACTGCTTTGAAGACACCTCTTTTCACATGGTATGATAAGTTTCGCATTTTAGGCGAACCATTTCGTGCCAAGGGAACAAATCCAGATGAGACGGTAGGAGAGTTGGCTTGTCGCCGATTAGGTAAATCCTATGTGGATTATGCAATTAATCCATTCATATCGGGTGTGTATGCAGGCGATCCTATGCGGTTGGTAACACGGTATGCATTACCTAAGCTCTATCGTTTGGAGAATGAGTATGGATCGTTTATCAAAGGATCCATAGCCAAGGCGAAACAACCTAAGAGTGACCGCGATCGAAAAGCAACGAAGCAGGTCTTTTCTGCACAAGGAGGATTGAGTCGTCTTGTTGAGGCTTTGACCTCAGCTATTGGAATGGAGAGAATCACGTTGGAAGCGCAAAATATTACGATTCAGCCATTGGAGGATGGAAGGTGGCAGGTTCAATATATTGGTAAGGATGGGGAAACTGTGGCGGTCATTGCGAAGAAGGTCATTACGACGGTAGGAGCCTATGCATTACCTAAGATGTTGCCATTTGTGGATGAAGCGGTGATGAGTCGGATCAGTAATTTGGAATATGCGCCAGTGATGCAGGTCAGTGTAGGATTGAAGGATGCGCAGGAAGGTGATTTTCGAGCTTTTGGAGCGTTGGTTCCACAATGTGAGAACAAGCAGATTTTGGGCGTATTGTTTCCATCATCATGTTTCGCAGGACGTTCTCCGGAGGGTGGTGTGTTGATGTCATTCTTTATGGGTGGAATACGACATCCAGAGATGTTGAAGAAGAGTGATGAAGAGGTGAAGGAGATTATAGAGCATGTTTTGGTGGATATGTTGAAGTTGCGTCCGGGTACACATCCAGATGTGTTCCATGTCTTCCGTCACGAACATGCGATTCCACAGTATGAGAAGAGTTCAGGTGCACGATTTGAGGCGATAGAGCAGATAGAATCGCAATATCCAGGATTGGTTTTAGGAGGGAATATCCGCAATGGTATTGGTATGGCGGATCGTATTCGTCAGGCAGTGACGATGGCGAATGAGGCACTGAAAGGATAAAGAATTTACAGAACCCATCTATAATAAAAAAGCGATGATCGAATGACCATCGCTTTTTTGTGTTATGTGATAAAATCAGATTATTTGTTAACTCTGAATTTCTCGTTACCGTTTTTGATGAAATCAACGATTTGCTTAGCAGCAGCGATACCAGCGTTGGTGTTAGCCTCAGTTGTTTGAGCACCCATCTTCTTAGGAGTAGAGAAATAACGGCCTTCGAATTTAGCGAACTCATCATTTGCAGCTGGCATAATGTCAGTCACATATTTCAAATCCTCGCGTTCAGCCATCAATTTGATCAATCCAGCCTCGTCGATCACCTCTTTACGAGCAGTGTTAACCAAGATAGCACCCTTCTTCATTTGACCTACCATTTCATAGTTGATACTGTTCTTAGTCTCAGGAGTAGCAGGAATATGAAGAGAAACGATGTCACAAGTTTTGAACAATTCGTTTTGATTAGCAACAGCCTTAACACCAGTTGACTCGATAGCAGAAGCAGGGCAGAATGCATCGTAAGCATATACATCCATACCGAAACCTTTAGCGATACGAGCTACGTTGCGACCTACGTTACCATAAGCTAACAAACCAAGTTTCTTGCCCATCAACTCAGAACCAGATTTGCCATTGTAGAAGTTACGAACAGCGAAAACTAACAAACCGAATACCAACTCAGCAACAGCGTTAGCATTTTGTCCTGGAGTGTTCATGACACATACGTTGTGAGCAGTAGCAGCAGCTAAGTCTACGTTATCGTAACCAGCACCAGCACGTACAACGATCTTTAGTTTCTTTGCAGCGTCAAACACCTCTGCATCAATCACATCACTACGAATGATGATGGCCTCAGCATCAGCAGCAGCGTCGAGTAGTTGTTTCTTCTCTGTATATTTTTCCAAAAGGACCATGTCAAAGCCTGCAGCATCCAATTCTTTCTTTATGCCGTCGATGGCTACCTTAGCAAATGGCTTTTCTGTAGCAACTAATACTTTCATAACTATCTTGTTTTTAATGATGATAGAGACGCAGCACGCTACGTCTCTACCAACTGAATTTATAATCTAATTATTTAAATTTTGCTTCGTACTCATCAATGCAATCTACCAAAGCCTTAACGCTTTCAAGTGGCAATGCATTGTAGCAAGATGCACGGAAACCACCTACTGAACGGTGTCCCTTGATACCTACCATTCCTCTCTCTGTAGCGAATGCCATGAAGTCTTTCTCGATCTCCTCTTTTCTGTCAAGAAGCTCATCCTTCAAGACGAAACAGATATTCATATAAGAACGGTCGTTCTTGTCTGCGATAGTTGGTTTGAAGATCTTGCTGTTGTCAATCTTGCTATAAAGCAAGTTAGCACGCTCTTCTGCACGACGTTGCATCTCTTTTACACCACCTTGCTTCTTGATCCAACGAAGGTTCAACAATGCAGTGTAAACTGGCAATACTGGAGGTGTGTTGAACATAGAACCATTTGCTACGTGTGTGCGGTAATCCAACATGGTTGGGATGGAACCCTCTTCCTTTGTAAGTGCATCCTCTTTTACAATAACGAAAGTAACACCTGCAGGTGCTAAGTTCTTTTGTGCACCACCATAGATACAATCGTATTTAGCAACGTCTATTGGACGAGAGAAGATGTCTGAAGACATATCAGCGATCAAACGTACAGGTACGTTTGGATCAGCATGCAACTCTGTACCGTAAATAGTATTGTTAGTAGTGATATGCAAATAATCAAGATCTGTTGGTACAGTATAACCTTTTGGCAAATAGTTGTATGTAGTATCTGCACTAGATGCAACCTCAACAACCTCTCCGAAACGCTTTGCCTCTTTCATTGCCTTCTTTGCCCACACACCTGTGTTGACATATCCTGCTTTCTTGTGTAAGAAATTATATGGAACCATGCAGAATTCCAAACTAGCTCCTCCACCTAAGAAAAGAACTTTATAGCCATCAGGAATGCCAAGTAACTCCTTGAACAATGCCTCTGCTTCGTCAACTACTGGTTGGAAGTATTTAGCACGGTGACTGATCTCTAAAATTGAAAGTCCGTGACCTTCAAAATCCAAAACGGCTTTTGCAGTATCTTCAATCACTTCTCTTGGAAGGATAGAAGGACCAGCATTGAAATTATGCATCTTCATATTCTTAAAAATTTTTTATATGATTTATATTTTTAACTTGTTTCGTACCACCTTTTCAAAATGAAAAGCACCGCAAAATTAATATAAATTCTATTACAAAAAACATTATTCTCGCTTTTTTTAGTTTACAAAAAGAATCGCAAATCCTTTTAAATTTCTCCGTTTTGTTATTTTTGCTTTCTTTTTGTATAAAAATATTTTGATTGACTTTCTTTTTGATATTTTAAATTCAAATAGTCGCGTTTTGTCTTACAATTTGCCAACCGAAAAAATTTTTAACAAAGCCAAAGATATTTTGTTAATAAAAAGTTAGTGAAGTGGAAAGTGACCTTCTTTTTATACTGTCGGTCGATTTTTGTACTCAAATCTTCTCTCGTCGACTCTTTGGCTGATGTTAATTTAGCAGAATTTTTATGGTGAATTTACAGAACTCTCCTTATCTTTGTAATGGTTGATAACAATTAATATTATGTTACAGATTGGAGATAAGGCGCCTAATCTATTGGGTCGCGATGAAAACGGACAAGAGATTCGCTTGTCAGATTTTAAAGGTAGTAAACTGATTTTGTATTTTTATCCGAAAGATTCCACCAGCGGGTGTACGGCTGAGGCTTGTTCTTTGCGTGATGGCTATCAGGAACTTAGAAAGAGGGGATATGCAGTAGTAGGGGTCAGTGTGCAAGATGAAAAGTCTCACCTTAAGTTTATCGAAAAGAACCAGTTGAACTTCCCTCTGATTGCGGATACCAACAATTCTTTGGTGGAGCAGTTTGGCGTTTGGGCGGAGAAGTCTTTGTATGGACGTAAATACATGGGTACTCTTCGCACCACATTTATCATCAATGAGGAGGGGATTATAGAAAAGGTGTTTCAAGCTAAAGAAATTAAAACCAAAACTCATGCCGAGCAGATTCTCGAATGGATAGGGGAGTGAACCTTTGAAGATTGCTGGATTTGTGTTAATTTTGCATGGCCTTTCTATAAGGCAAGTCAACCTATTTATTAACATTAATCCCTTTTAATTATGGAAGGAAATAAAGCAATCAGGTGGAGGAGATTCAGTCGTGCGTCTTACTCTGCATTTTGCTCCATGCATAGGGTGATCAATATTGGCGTACTGACGGTCGCCATGGTTGCCAATGCAGATGCGAAAGCAAAAACCCAGCGCGACACAGTGGGTACGGATTTCTCTTTGCAGAAGACACTCTTGGACGACGTTGAAATCACGGCGGAACGGACTACCAGTATCATCAGTCAGGATGGTCAACACTCTTTTGTTGTCGTTCAACAAGATGTTAAGTCTGCCGCCGCCCATTCTGTCAACGACCTTTTCAAACAGATGTCCACCATCGATGTCAGACAACGAGGTGGATACGGAGTGCAAACCGATATCTCTATTCGTGGTGCCTCCGCCGATCAAACAACACTACTCCTTAACGGTATTGATATCACCTCCCCTCAAACGGGACATCTATCTGCTGATTTCCCAATTTCTACAGATGTAATTAAACAAGTTGAACTCAACGAAGGTGGTACGGGTACTGCTGGCACCCTAAATGTTACGATTCAACCGGACACCTTCAATCGCCTTGATGTTCAGGCTCTTGCCGGCATGTATGGTTTGGCAGAGGGGAACTTGCTACTCAACTTGAAAGGAAAACACGCCACCCATCTTGCGAATCTCTTTGCGGATAGGTGCGACGGGGCTGTTCAAAACAGCGATTTCCGTCAGGCAAAACTCTTCTACATGGGTCGATCAGACAAGGAAAGATTCTTAATGGAATGGCAGTGTGGCTACAACCGACAGTCTTTCGGAGCCAATACGTTCTATTCGCCTGCGTTTGATAGTCAGTGGGAGAGAACAAACAGGGTGCTGACCTCCGTGAGAATGGAGACGAAAACTCCTGTGAGATTTGCCTCTTCCATTGCATGGATGAGAAACTATGATCATTTTCAGTTGATTCGGGATAGTTCATACGGAGAGAATTTCCATCGGTGTGATGTTTTTATGTTCTCTCCTGAATGGAGTCGCCGATGGAAGGGCGGCAAATCAAGTCTCGGTGTGAATTATCGACATGAGTCTATTATCTCCACAAATCTTGGTGTTCCAATGGAACATGATTCCATACCTGTTTTCCATGTGGAGGATACATATTATAAAAAGAGAAAGAGAAGAGATATTTTAAATATCTATTTAAAACATAACATACCTTTTAGGATTTGGAATTTGAATTTTGGTGTGCGCACCTATCGTAACTTCGACGACGAAGACCGTATGCGATTCCTTCCGTTTATAAATGCGAAGGTGAATTTGCATAAGAATTGGACTCTTTTTGCATCATGGAACAATGCAAGGAGAACGCCAACGTTCACCGAGCTGTTTTATAAAAGTCCTACTAATGAAGGTAATACCCATCTCAAATCTGAATTTTCCTCCACGGCAAATGTTTCGGTACGATACAGAGGGAAAGGACTCTCTTGCGAAGTGGCAGGTTATTATAAGCATGGAGAAGACTTAATAGACTGGGTGATGTATCATTCAGATGACATATTCCACTCGGCCAATTTTCAGTTGAATAATATGGGCGTTGAACTAAATAATATATTCATTTTCAATGAACTGTTTAAATGTATCCCTATACGGATATCAATAGGCTATCATTATATATATCAGGAGAGAGAGGATGACACAGAGATATTCAAATCGAATTATTCCATGGAATATTTGAAACACAAGTTGGTCGCACAATTCTATGTGGAACCGATACGCAACTTGCAGATGCTGTTGAGTTATCGATATGTGTGTCGAAACGGAGGATATGTATTATATGAAAACCGAGTGAATACGGGTCGGCTTATCAGTTATGACCCTTATGGCATTATGGATTTCAAGGTTTCATATAAAATACGAAAGGTAGAGGTGTTTGGAGAGGTGAATAATCTTCTTAACGAAACATATTTTGATTATGGAAATGTGCCACAAGCAGGTATTGTAGGGAAGGTTGGAGTAACATATCATATTTTAAAATGAGATAAGTAGGGTAGTCAAGGGACTAAAAAGCATATCTGTTTATAGGAGAAGACACTATGATTTGTGTCTTCTCTTTTTTTTGTCGAGTTAGTTGGAAAGGATGTAACAACTTTCATTTTGATTGAAAATGTGTGTTAATGTCACAAAAACAAAAGTTAAACTAACTTTTTGTAAGCAAATATTTGTTTTTAATATCTTTTTGTTTATATTTGCATTGGTTTTATGTACAGAGTATTTGTAAAGATAATAAATTAATTAAAATAGTAATCAGATGAAAAAACGTTGGATTATTTTTTTCGTATGCCTGACGCTGATAGCTGTCATAGGCTGGTTTATCCCTGATCAGCAGGAGATATGGGAACTAAGTGACAATGTTAGTAGGACTGATATTGCATGGATGTTAACAGCGACAATCTTTGTGCTCATGATGACGCCGGGTTTGTCGTTTTTTTATGGTGGAATGGTACGAAAGAAGAATATCATATCGACCATTTTGCAGAGTATCATAGCGATGGGAATCATCAGTGTTGTATGGGTTTTCTGTGGATTTAGTCTTTCTTTTGGAGATGACATTGCGGGTGTGATTGGAAATCCATCCACCTACTTTTTCATGCAGAATGTAGGAGGTCAGGCGACAGACAATCTTTCTCAGGCATTGGGGTTGACGATACCAATAGCGTTATATGCATTGTTCCAAATGAAGTTTGCCATTATAACGCCATCATTGATAACGGGTTCTTTTGCAGAGCGTGTGCATTTTTCCAGCTATTTAGTTTTCATGGTTTTGTTTTGTATATTCATCTATTGTCCGTTGGCACACTGCACATGGCATCCAGAGGGTTTGTTTGCTCAGATGCATGTAAAGGATTTTGCGGGAGGTATTGTGGTGCATGCTTCTTCTGGAATAGCAGCTCTTGTGGGAGCTATTTTCTTGGGCAAGAGACACAATGTAGGTAATCAGCAACCTGCAAATATTCCTTATGTGATGTTGGGTGCTGCTTTGTTGTGGTTGGGTTGGTTCGGATTCAATGCTGGTTCTAGTTTGCATGCTGATGGCATGGCTGTCAAAGCATTCTTGAACACCAACACGGCTGCTGCTACTGCTATGATGACATGGATTTTCTTCGATTGCATCAGAGGACGTAAACCTTCTGCTATGGGTGCTGCCATTGGTGGTGTGGTTGGATTGGTTGCCATCACCCCTTCTGCTGGTTGGGTGAGCACGAGCGAGAGTGTGGTTATCGCATTCATCACTGCCATCATTTCCAACTTCGCTTGTTACATCAAAAACAAGAAAACAGCTGTAGACGATGCTTTGGATGTCTTCCCTACTCATGGATTGGGTGGTATTGTTGGAACATTGCTTACAGGTGTGTTTGTCTACAAATATGAACCTAGTTTGGCTGAGGAGGGCGTTACTCACATGCAGTTCTTCGTCAACCACGTGCTTGCCATTCTCATCGTATTTGTCTACACCTTTGGAATGTCTTACCTTCTATATAAATTGACTGATAAGATGATCACCTTCAGAGTTTCTGAAAAGAGTGAGGAGATCGGATTGGATAGAAGTCAGCACGATGAGCATTATGGTAGATTGAGAGAGATCGCAGAGTATGACGATAGAACATTTGATACAACAAGCGACGATTGATTTTAGTTTTGTAATAAGTGAAAATGTGAAGGGTGTGTCAAAATTCCTTTGGCACACCCTTTCTGTTAGTCACCTTTATTTGATAGTGATGCTCACGGATTTTATCTGTTGCCATCCTGTGGCATCTGTCAATCGGATTACAAAATGATAATTTCCCGTATCAATATCAGTTGGAATGGGAATTTCAAGATTTGCCTGATAAGAGGTTTGCCCTTCTGGAATATGGTAGTCTTTGTTGTAGACCCATGGATTCACTGGACTTTTCTTCTCTTCCATTTCACACTCTCCAGCCACCGTACTGTGTGTATGATGGTCGAAGTTGTTGTGCACCTCGATGTTGTAGTTCCCCAGTTCGTTGTCGTCGGTAAACAAGCACCGAACGGGAATCACCTCTCCACGAAAGAAAGACTGACATTGTTGAGGATAGCAATCCTCACTGTCTTCAATGGTGGGTGGCACCATGTCCTTCTCGTTATGTTCACTGACGCATGCACCTATCATAAGAAGGAGACATACTGTGATAATGATTGATAAGGAAATTTTTTTCATATCTGCTGTATAAATTAATGATTATGATCGTGTTCATGGTCGTCATCATCATCGTCATCCCCCGCAACGATGGTTAGTTCGCTTTTGGCAGAACCAGTTTGCCCTTGTTGGTCGGTAACGATGACATGCAGGTGATATTCGCCTAAAGGTGCATCTTCGGGAATATCGATGTGCTCATGAAATTCACAGTTGCGTATGCCGATGTATTTGGAATATTTTGAGGCATCATCGTATTTGAATTCCATTTCGTAGTCTCCATCCTCTTGGTGAATCTCAACAAGTATAGTTTTGATCAATCCTTCTGCGATAATATCACCTTCCAAATGCATCTCATGACCGGGATGAGCGTGTTTGCTGTTGTCGTGTCCCACTTCTGTTAGTTGAATTTTGGGAGCTTCTACTTTCTCATCCTCTTCGTGACAAGCTGTAAATGATAAAATTGTTGCGAATGAAAGTAGCATCAAGGCTACATTGATTATGTTTTTTTTCATGATTTCTGAATTTTAAATTTTAAAAATTGTAGGAAGCCGTCAGAGAAAAGTTTCTTCCTGCTTCTGGTACGCCAATTAGTCTGTAATAACTAGTATGGTCATAATAACGACGGTTTAGCAAGTTTTGAGCTTGTAAACTGAGAGAGAGCGCCTGATGCTCTTTTCCTTTGAAGTGGAAACAGTGACCTAATGAGGCATTCAACAGGAAGTAACCGTCCGTGGGCTTTTCCGGTGGCACAATCTCTGTTTGTTTGCCTGTATACTGACCTGTCACAGATAGGAAACTCTCTTCCCATGGTTTGTAGGTCGTGGTGAATGACGCATTCCATGGTTGTGAGAAAGGGAGGGTGTATCCTTTCTTGTCGCCTGAAGCCAGACGAGCGTAGAGATATTCTCCTGTCAGTTCACTCTCCAATTGCTTTATCCATTTGTAAGTGGCTTGCACTTCGACGCCCCAACGCACCACCTTGGCTTGTGTATAGTTGTATACCTGCAAGCCTTCGTAATACTCTGATGTTGGGTTCATATAGATATAATTGCTGAAGTAGTTTAGGAATGGGTCCACCTTCACGGTCAGGCGTGTGCCTGTCCAGCAAAAATTAGCATCCAATTGGTAACTCTCCTCAGGGTCGAGGTCGGCATTTCCAACTTCGTATCGGAAGATATGATAATTGACGCCATCAGTACCTAATTCTTTTGGAATAGGAGTTCGAAAACCTTTTCCGATATTGGATTTCACCGACCATTTCTCTGCGTTATAGTTAGCGCCGATACTCCAGGTCACACTGTTAAATGTCAGTATACGGTCTTCTGATCGTTGTTTGTATTCACCTAACGTCTTATACCAATCTTGATAGGGATAGATATGAGTGCGGGTCCAGTCGTATCGCACACCACCGCTCAAACTCAGTTGTTGGTTGATGTACCAACGGTCATGAACATAGAGTCCCGTTGTGAGGTTGCGAAAATCAGGAATGATAAATCCCCAACCATCACGTTTGTTATGCTGATGTTCCATGCTGGTTCCGATGTTCAGCGTATGGTTGTTGGCAATCATTTTTTTTGCTGATACGAGGACCGTGTAGGTGTTTTTATTAAACCTACGTTCTAGCGCATTATCAGGTTGAGGCATGTAGCCGTGACTGACAGGTTCGGATTGCTCTTCACGCACATTGTTTTGAAATGATAAATCACTTGACATGCGCCATGAGGCGATACGCCAATCTGTATGATTCATCACTTTCAGGTGATTTACGCGATGAAAGGGGAGATCCACATCACGTCTGTGTGCGTCGTAGTCGATATCGCTAAGTCGCACTTCCAAACCATGTGCGTTGGCAAAGAAACCACTTTTACCATTGGTGTTGCTGATTCGCAAACTGGATGATAAGTTTTTCCCTTGATAACCAACCATCACACTGCCGTCTAGCTCGTGCCCTGCGGTGTTGCGGAGTCTTCCATCTTTCAGTTGGATGTAGTAGGAATAATACTGAATACTGTCTGTGGGTACTCGGTAGTCTCCATAACTATTGCCAGAGAAAGCGGCTTTCCAGTAGAATCCTTTCTCACCAATCCCACCTAGTCGGAGGGCACCTCCAACAGAGGCATTGTTGCTGTGATAGAACGTCTTGACCTTTCCCTCCAATTTGCGTTCGGGAATGTCGTTACTATAGATGTTGATCACACCACCTATGGCATCGGAACCGACAAGTAGGGCAGAGGGACCTTTGATGATCTCGATGCGGTCAATATCCATTTGCGAGATCTCCAGTCCGTGATCCTCTCCCCATTGTTGTCCTTCGTGTTTTATGCCGTTTTCAGTAACGGCTGTTCTGTTGAAGCCTAAACCACGAATGGCAGGTTTCGATTCTCCGGAACCTATGGTCATTGCCTTCACACCAGGGATGAAAGATAAGCTTTGCATCAGACTGCCTCCCAGATGTGTTTCAATGAACTGCTGACTAATGTCTACCACAGGTTGTGCAGATTTCATTTGTACTTGTCGCTCCGTAGAGTTACCATATATGGTGATCTCTTGCAGCGTCTCGTCTTTTAACGTGTCCGTTTGCGCATAGTTCATCCATGGCCATGCGACAAGGAGCACTGTCCATACATATTTATTCATTGTTTTGGCTGCTTCCTGTTAGATAAAATAAGTTTTGCACGGCAACTCTATTGACGAGAAGCCGTGATAATCATACAAGTGTGTATGAAACAGGAGGTCCGCGCAGGGGGTGTAAAAGTATTGGGACAGTGGGAACAAACCCAGATTTCCACCAACCTAATACTGAGTTGAATACAGATAGAAATGCCAACGACACTATTCCAGTCACCACATACGGTAGTGATAGGAACTGACATAGAATACAGTCGAAACAGTGTGTGGCTGTTTCTGTGAAGTGGCCTGCATGATCGATGTTATGTGCACACTCATAACATTTTATTGAGTGCGATTCTTCGTGAATGTGCAACAACGACAACGCCATCATTGGTATAAATACCAATAATAACAATCTTGCGGAGAGAATTCTTCGCAGACGGATGTTGTGGATGTTGAACAATCTTCTCATACAAGGTGCAAAGTTATGAGAAAATTTCAATTAACGTTGTAGTTTTTCATAGGCATCGTTGATTTTCATCATCATCTCCTCGCATTCCTCGATTCTATCGGCGTTTTTCGGCAAATCAGGATGGTGCTGAAGGGCTAAGTTATGATAGGCTTGTTTGATCTCTTCGATAGAAGCCTCCTCATCCAAACCGAGTATGGCATAATAGGGTTTCAGACTGGCAGCGGAATATTCACCCAGTGTCGATGTGCTTTTACGTTCGAAATCGTCAAATTCAGTGCGCAAGGATGAGTATCGGTTCTTGAAATATTCGATGTAACGGTTGTTGAGTTTCAGTTGCGTCATTATCTGCATCAACAGTTCCCACTCATCATTGTGGATGCCATCTTGCTCAACTGTCAGTTGGAACAGAAGGTTCATCAGAGACTTCTTCTCGCCCAGACTTGTTTCCTTCCAATACTGATAAGACTTCTCTATCTGCGAATCGGAATATTCCTGATCGAAGGCAAGTTCAAGTTCCTTTTCATTCAAGAACCCCGATAGGAATATCTTCTGTTCCTCTTTTGCTCCTTCGTTCAGTTGACATAGCTGATTGATGCATGGCGGCAGATAAGAAATGGATTCATCGCCGCCTAATTGTTTTCTATGGGAGATATAATTCTCTATCTTTTTCTTTGTTATGCCCCATCCCTTTTCATGGTGGTGGAAGAGACGGTCAGAGATACGACTAAAGATTCGCAGGTTGGACACCCATTTAGGATATTTTGTCCAAAAATAAATGAGCAGAACAATAGCTGGGTATATTATGAAAAAATAAATTGAAATTTCAACAAATTTATCAGGCAATGATGTTATCAGTTGTCCCAACATGGTTGATTTATTTCTGTATAACACAAAGAGTCCAATTGGAATAAAAAGGGGAAGACATGGTAAAAACTTCAGAAAGAGTCTAATAAGAATATCCGGTGTTTTGAAGAAAATTGTGTGAATTAACTTTAGCCGTTCATATTGACGAACAATTTCGTTTCTGTTCATGGATGAATCTGATTGGTGATTATCGAGGGTTATTCTTTGTGATTTTCAAACAAGGTACAAAGTTATGAGAAAATTCTGATTAACGTTGTAGTTTCTCATAAGCATCGTTGATTTTCATCATCATCTCCTCGCATTCCTCGATTCTATCGGCGTTTTTCGGCAAATCAGGATGGTGCTGAAGGACTAAGTTATGATAGGCTTGTTTGATCTCTTCGATGGATGCCTCCTCCTTCAATCCTAGTACGGCATAATAGGGTTTCAATCTGGCAACAGAATACTCTCCCAGTGTTGATGTGCTCTTACGTTCATAATCGTCAAATTCAGTACGCAATGGGGAGTATCGGTTCTTGAAATATTCGATGTAACGGTTGTTGAATTTCAGTTGCGTCATTATCTGTATCAATAGTTTCCATTCATCATTATGGATGCCGTCTTGCTCAACTGTGAGTTTGAACAGGAGTTCCATCAGAGTCTTCTTCTTTCCCAACTCTTTTCCCCTCCAATATTGATAGGCGCTCTCTATTTGCGCATCTGAATACTCCTTGTCGAAGACAAGTTTAAGTTCCTTTTCATTCAAAAAACCCGATAGAAATGTCTTCTGTTCCTCTTTTGCTTCTTCGTTTAGTTGACATAGCTGATTGATGCATGGCAGTAGATAAGAAATGGAATCATCGTCACCTAACTGCGTTCTGTGGGAGATATAATCCTCTATCTCTTTTTTTGTCATGCCCCATTTTTTCTCATGATTTTGGAAGACACGGTCTGAGAAACGACTAAAGATTTGCAGATTGTTTACCCATTTAGGGTATTTGGTCATACTAAGTATATAACTAACGCCCAACCCCGGTACTATAAGAACAAAAAACGCAAAACCTACAGATTCTACTATTTCGTGAGGTAGAAGGAATATTAATCCAACTCCAAGGAAAAGAGATAGAGGAACTAAGATGACTTTCAAAAAGAATTTAATAAGAAGATCTGGTGTTTTGAAGAAAATGGTATTAAATGTCTTTACCTGTTCATATTGACGAACAATTTCGTTTCTGTTCATGGATGAATCTGATTGGTGAATATCGAGGGTTATTCTTTGTTATTCTCATTCAATGTACAAAGTTATGGGAAAATTCCGATTAACGTTGTAGTTTCTCATAAGCATCGTTGATTTTCATCATCATCTCCTCGCATTCCTCGATTCTATCGGCGTTTTTCGGTAAATCAGGATGGTGTTGCAGGGCCAGGTTATGATAGGCTTGTCTAATCTCCTCGATGGATGCGTCCTTCTCCAATCCAAGCACTGCATAATAAGGCTCTAAACTAGCAGCAGAGTACTCTCCCAGCGATGAGGTACTCTTGCGTTCGAAATCATCAAATTCTGTACGTAAAGAGGAATATCGGTTCTTGAAATAGTAGAAGTAATTTTCGTTGAACCTCAATTGCGTCATTATCTGCATCAACAGTTTCCACTCATCATTGTGGATGCCATCCTGTTCAACTGCCAGTTTGAATAGGAGCTCCATCAGGGACTTCTTCTCTCCCAGACCTGTTTCCTTCCAATACTGATAAGACTTCTCTATTTGTGAATCGGAATATTCCTGATCGAAGGCAAGTTCAAGTTCCTTTTCATCCAAGAACCCCGATAGAAACGTCTCCTGTTCCTTTTTTGCTCCTTCATTCAGCTGACATAGCTGATTGATGCATGGTAGCAGATAAGGGATGGAATCATCGGCGCCTAATTGTTTTCTATGGGAGATATAATTCTCTATTTTTTCCTTTGTTATGCCCCATTCCTTTTCATGGTGGTGGAAAAAACGGTCAGAGATACGACTAAAGATTCGCAGGTTGGACACCCATTTAAGATATTTTGTATCGAGATAAATAACAGGAAGGGAATAAAAGCCTATAAGTATTAATACGAGAGAGATTTCTCCAATATCGTATATAATAGCTAATACAATTCCAATAATAATGGTAAAACATGGTAAAGATTTCAAAAAGAGTTCAATAAGAAAATTCGGTGCATCGAAGAAAATAGTGTGAATTAACTTTACCCGTTCATATTGGCGAACAATCTCGTTTCTGTTCATGGATGAATCTGATTGGTTGTGAATGAAGATAATACGTGATTTTAATAGGGAAGAATGCAATTCTTCCGTACAAAGATATTTATTTTGTAGCATAGATGTGGAAATGAGCATAGAAAAATCCGATTATTTTTATATATTTGGCAGGCAATGATATTTGTCTTGTCGTACATTCGTTCTAGTTGTGTATGGAAGGTGTGTTCGCAGAAGATAGTATAAGAGAATGTTTTCTAACAAGGGGTTATCCTCATAATAAATAAAAAACAAATGAATCAATTTGAGTTAATTCAGTTACCGTTCGAACCTAATGCGTTGGAACCTGTCATCAGTCAGAAAACAATAGAGTTGCACCATGGAAAGCACCTTCAGACGTATGTGAACAACCTAAACAATCTGCTTCCTGGAAGTGGATTGGAAGGTCTCTCTTTGGAAGAAATTGTGAAACGTTCTAGTGGTGGAATTTTCAACAATGCAGGGCAGATTTTAAATCATAACATGTATTTTCAGGCTCTTCGTAACCCTACGGAGAATAATGCACCTCAGGGGAAACTGAAGAGCATGATTGAAAGTCAGTTTGGCTCTTTCGAAGCCTTTCAGAAAGAGTTTCAACAGAAAGGAGCTACCTTGTTTGGTTCTGGTTGGGTTTGGCTCTCTCTTGCTCAAGATGGTCAATTAGTAATCACACAAGAGAGTAACGCAGGAAATCCGCTTACTTCTGGCTTAACTCCATTGTTAACCTTCGATGTTTGGGAACATGCCTATTATGTGGATTTCCAAAACCGTCGACCAGACTATCTCTCTGCCATGTGGAAAATTGTGGCATGGGATGTGGTGGAACAACGGTTGTAGTTAATGTAGGGCCTGCAAGATATCCTCGAATAGATCATTGACGGATTCTAGTCCGACACTCAATCTAATTGTAGTGTCACGGACGTCCATTGCTCTTCGCTGAGAACCAGCAAAGGCTCCGAAAATGGTGGAGGCTGGGTGGATGGCTAATGTTTTACTATCGAACATATTGGTGGCACGACTAATGAGATTCAGGTGGTTGATGAAGTTGAAACATGCTTGTTTGCTATCGAGATCAATAGTGATCATAGCCCCGGAAGTCTCTCCAAACTGTTTGCGTGCTAAGTCGTAGAATGGGTTGTCGGGTAGCCCGATGTAATTGACGCGTTTTATTTCTGGCACCTTTTGTAGTCGTTTTGCCAGTTCGAGTGCGTTGGCGGCGTGCACGGTATAGCGAGCGGATAGGGTTTCTAATCCGATGGTTTGCATATAAGCCGCATGTGGAGTCATGTAGGCACCAAGGTTATAGAGCAGTTCGAATTTAATGCTTCGATAAAGTGATGGGAAACGACCATAGTCGATGACAACACCTCCAAGCGAGGTGGCACCTCCTGATATGTACTTTGTGCTTGATATCACCTCGATGTCGATACCTAAACCTGATGCATCAAAAAATGAGAAAGGAATAACAGTCGTATCTGCCACCAATGGAATGTTGTGTCGACGGGCAATCTCTGATAGAATAGAGATATCTGCCACTTCGAGTTGTGGATTGGTCACAATCTCGAAATAGATGAGCGATGTGTTGTCATCGATGGCGGCATCCACCTGTTCGGGATCAAGGAGGTCGACGTAGCGTGTCTCAACTCCAAATCGCCCCATTGTATTGGTGAAGAGAGAAACCGTGTTGCCAAAGAGATGTTTGGAGGTGACAATATTGCGTCCGCTGGCTGTCAGTGCTACGATTGTGTTGGCGATGGCGGCCATTCCAGAATTGAATGCGTAAACATTTTTGGCTCCGCTCATCTGTTTTACCCGGTCTTCGAAAAATGTGACCGTAGGGTTGGTCACTCTCGAGTAACTGGGGTTGCTTGATCTGCCAGTGAAAGCGTCGTTCATATCCTCAGCCGACTGGAATCCATAGGCAGCTGAATGGTACACGGGCATATTAAGTGCCCCGTACACATCAGCATGCTGTGGTTGAGTATGAAGTGCAAGCGTTTGCTTTTCCATAATATAACTTCACTTTTAAATTATAGACTTCATCTTTTATGATCGTACATTGCTCGACACAATCTTTTCAAGGGCTGAAACGAGTCGGTCGATCTCTTCTCGCGTGTTGTAGACTGCGAAGGTTGGACGTACAGACATCTCGTAGCCTAATGCTCTTAGAGCAGGTTGTGCGCAATGGTGTCCGGCACGGACAGCTATACCTTCCTGATCCAACATTTTTCCGACTACTGGAGCAGGAATGCCATGAACGTCGAGTGAGATAACACTCACACGTTTCTTGGGATCTCCCATGATGGTGATGCCAGAGATTCTGGATATCTGCTGACGTGCATATTCAGTCAAATCATGTTCGTGACGTTCGATATTTTCAATGCCCACTGACGAAACAAAATCCAAGGCGTATCCCAATCCGATGGCATCGGCTATGTTGGGTGTTCCTGCTTCAAATCGAGCTGGAGGATCGTTAAATTCTGTGCGTTCGATGGTAACATCTTTGATCATGTTACCACCCCCTTGCCAAGGAGGAAGTAGTTCGAGCATCTCTTTTCTACCATAGACGACACCAATTCCAGAAGGACCATAGATTTTATGTCCGGAGAAGACGAAGAAATCACAATCTAATCTTTGCACATCGACACGTGTGTGTGCGATACTTTGAGCTCCGTCGATTAAAACAGGGATGTTATGACTATGGGCAATTTTAATGATGGTTTCTACATCATTGATTGTGCCAAAGGTGTTATTGACATGTCCCACCGAGATGAATTTAGTGCGAGGAGTGATAAGACGCTCTAACTCGGAGAGGATTAGGTCACCATTCTTATCGATAGGAATAGCTCGCAGTTCAGCGTTACGTTCACGACAGATTTGTTGCCAAGGGACGATGTTGGCATGATGGTCTAATGTAGAGACGATCACATTGTCACCTGCTTCCACATATTTGCGTCCGAAGGTTTGTGCAACGAGGTTTATACCTTCTGTTGTGCCGCGCACGAAGACGATGTTTTCTTGTGAAGGAGCGTTGATGAAACGGGCCACTTTCTCGCGTGCTGCCTCATATTGGTCGGTACTACGTGCCGCAAGAGTGTGAGCACCACGGTGGATGTTGGAGTAGTCATGTTTGTAGAATTCACTTAAACCATCGATCACACGCAGAGGTTTCTGTGTGGTGGCGCCATTGTCAAACCAGATTAGGTCATGGCCGTTCACCTTTTGATTCAGGATAGGAAACTGTTTCCTTATCTCATCTGTATTTGCCGTATCCACCTCTTCGTATTTGAGGTTTTTCACCAGTTCGGTTTCTGGTATACCGATACCAAATCCATTCTCAGCTGCAATGCCGTTGGCGTTTGCATCATCGGAGTGGCTGTTGGATACAGAAGAGGGTGAATCATCATCGAAATAGATGTTCCCTAGTAAATTTGATGAGGGGGCTCCACCATGCAATAGAGAGGTGAATTCCTTTTCGATTTCAGAAAAGTTAAACTCATCAATTTCGGAAGGAACTATTGGGGAGACAACCGATTTCACCTCTTCAGGGCAATACTTTTGAGCAATGGCTCGAAGAGCGGCAATGTCACTATTGCCGTTTAGCCCTTGCCCTGCGGATGGAAAGCCGTTGGGCCTTCCATTGAGGGGGAAACTAGGTTGTGTATTATCTAACTCGTTGAAATACATTATTTTTCGATTTTATTTCTATGTTGGTAATCGTGATAATAACCTACTTCTACATTTTCAAGAACGGCGATGGCATCGTCGGTAAGAGAAGCAAGTGAGAAGTATTTGGTGAGCAAGTAACTAGCAACGCCATATTGGTCGAGAGCCATCAATCGAGCAGACAATGATGGAGCGATTTCACCTGGAATACCAGATTGATGGAGTCCGACGACACCTTGCTCCTTCTCTCCAACACGCACAAGAATGATGTCTGTTGTACCGACACCACGGTTGGTTAGATATTGTCCCTTAATCTCCACTTTGTCTGATGGAATGATTGGTACACCACGCCAAGTGATCACCTTGGTTCCAAACACATCGATAGAGACAGGAGGTACACCACGCCATGTGCATTCACGCTCGAAGGCTGCGATAGCACGAGGATGAGCAATGAAGAAAGCAGGAGACTTCCATACTAAACTTAACAACTCATCAAGGTCGTCTGGTGTAGGCGAACCATAGCGAGCACTGATCTTATAACCAGGTGCTGTCTGAGCCAACAAACCGAACTTCTTATTGTTGATCAACTCCCATTCTTGACGCTCTTTCAAACTTTCGATAGAGAGACGTAGTTGTTGCTCCAACTGGTTGTAAGGCGCATTGTAAAGATCGCTGACACGAGTGTGTACACGCACTACAGTTTGAAGGGTGTTGAGAGAATACTCAGTTGGATTCTCATCATAATCGATGTATGTTTCAGGAACCACCATATCCTCTTCGTGACCAGAAACAAGGTCAATATGTTTCTCTCCATGATCGTTGACGGTTGCTTTGAGACGAAGATGCTCGTCGACTGCCGTGTCGAATTGTTTTCTGAAATCAGGGAACTCCTTTACAAGTTTATTCAGAACGGATAACTCTAAAGCTAAGAAAACAGAATCGGTTACAGTTCTAACAGAGACCGTTGAGGCAGCTGCACTTAACAATTCAGCTTCACCAAAATATTCACCTGCACCGAGTAGGGCGATACGCAGTTCTTCGCCGTGGATTCCAGAACTCAATACTTCAGCTTGACCACTGGCTACGATAAAGAACTTCTGTTTGTCAACGCCTTGTGTTATAAGATTCTCTCCACGTTTCACTTCATAAGGAACGAAATTATTGGCAAGACGAGCCACAATTTCACTATCGATATGTTGGAAGAGAGGAATAGCACTTAGGTCTTTTGCAGAGAAACTAGGGACTCCATTATAATACTGAATTTCAATTCTTTCAGCCTTTTTAAGTTCCACTTTTGTACGATTCACACGATAAGTGCCGCTTTCTACTTGGGTCCAAGGTAATAACTTGAGTAGTAATCTTGGTGTGATGGAGCCCATCTGAGGGGCGGTTTTGGTGGTGTTAGCAAGTTTGCGGGCCGTTGCCGCTGTAATACTTCTTTGGATGTTGTTGTCTGACATTTTAGAAAAATTTTTAAGTTAATATTGGGTGGGTTTTATAAATTCACTTTATCAACCCATAAATCATACTATTTATTCAAATTGATGAATTATCAAGTTCATCTCAGGTTGATACGATCTATTACCTCTCCATTTTGAATTTTGAAAGCATTGAAAACGGGTGTCTCTTCAGCAAGTGAGAGAATAAAGTAGTAGATGTCAGGATCGTGTGCAAGCTTTATGTCTTCCGCGGAAGGTCTGCTTGGCGATGCTGGATGGCTATGCCAGTTTCCCACTATTTTAAGACCGTTGCGACGAGCATAATTGAGAGCTTCGAACTGCTCACGAGGAGCGAAACTAAAATGCTCGGGAGAGTGATCGATATTGGTCATTTGATAATTTTGTGTAACCGTCTCTTCATCAGGACCTAACAGATAACCGCACGATTCAATCGGCGCATCATTACGAGCCTGATTTAATAGAGAATTGTAAGCTTCTTCTGTTATAGTTAATGCCATACTTTGTTGATTATAAGAAGGTTTGAAACTGAAGTTGACAATCTCAAAAAAGAGATTCCCACATTTATTTTTGAATAATCACTTTATGTACAGGTCCCTCTACATGAGTGACGGAAAGCACTTGATAGCCTTGCTCTTTAGCAGATTTTGGTAAATTATTAAGAGGTTCACCTTCCGTTAGTAGCACTTCGAGTGTATCGCCCTCTGCTATCTGAGCTAATTTTAATTTTGTTTTCACAAACGTCATTGGACAGTGCTCGTTTGTAATATCTAAAACATGATTTGCCATACTAATAACGAATTATAAGGTTAATAACTAGATAAATAGTGTACGACCGCCTTCGCTTAGTTCAAGGAATGTGTTGACACCAAGTACGTCTTTCACTTCATGAATAAAGTCTTTCTTTTCAAGGCCTAAGACGTGCATAGCCATTTCACATGCATATAGGTTTATTCCAAGAGCATTTGCTGCATCCACTAATTCTTCGAGGGTGGCAACGTTATTTTTCTTCATTAGATATCTGAAGATACGAGGACCGATACCGAAGAAATTGAATCGGCTTGTTGGGGTGTTGCTTAATCCGCCCATCATGAAACCAAATAGTTTGGTAAGCCAATTTTTACCGAGGAAGGCACGTCCCTTTTCCGCTTTGATGGCGTCAAGTCCCCAAAACGTAAAAAAGATGTTCACCTCATATCCAGAGGCAGCTGCACCTGTGGCAAGAGTGAAGACGGCTGTCAGTCTGTCAAAATCACCAGAGAAGGCGATAAGAGATATTTTTTTCTTTTGTTCTTCCATACGATATTTATTTATTTGATGCCTTGTGTGATGCTAAATCACATGTAGCTTGTTCATAATCAATAAGATGTGTCACTGTTGGATTTTTACCGCAAAGAGGACATCTATCATGACGTTTTAAATTGATTTTTCTGAAATCCATTGTTTTGGCGTTGAAAGTCAGCAGTTTGTTGGTCAGTAGTTCGCCCACACCTGTGAAATACTTCAAAGTTTCCGCTGCTTGTATGGTACCTAACATTCCTGCGATTGCCCCTAATACTCCAGCTTGCGAACATGTAGGAACTGCCCCAGCAGGCGGTGGTCCGTCGAAAGTACAGCGGTAACAAGCACTTCCCGGCACATAGGTGAAGGTTTGACCCTCGAATCGCAGAATACCACCATGCGAGAATGGTTTGCCAGCCATAACACAAGCATCGTTGATTAAAAATTTGACTGGGAAATTGTCGGTTCCATCCACCACGAAATCATAATCAGATATGATGTCAAGGGCATTATTGGCCATTAGGAAATCGCGATGTGTGACAACCTCAACACTTGGATTTATTGCTTGGATGGTCTCTTTGGCTGATTCAACTTTATATCTGCCCACATCAGGAGTAGTGTGTATGATTTGTCTTTGAAGATTACTCAGATCGACTACATCACCATCGACAATACCAATCTTGCCTATACCGGCTGCCGCAAGATACATAGCTACGGGAGCACCCAATCCACCTGCACCGACGATCAGGACTTTTGCCTCTCGAATACGCTCTTGCCCTTCAACTCCTACGTCTTTCAATAGAATATGACGGGAATAACGATTTAATTCTTCTTCTGTGAAATCGTACATATGTTAGTTGATTTTTTTAGTTATAAAATTGAGATGATATCGATGCATTAAAAAGCACCTCCGCCCATGAAGTAAAGGAAGTCGACCTGATCACCCTCTTTTAAAGAGAATGTTTCAAATTCACTACGCTCTACAAACTCTTCGTTTACTTGTATGCTTACCATGTCGGGTTGTAGAATATTATTTAGCTTGATCAAATCCACCAACGTTAATGGAAGTGTCACCTCTTGATTTTTTCCGTTTACGATTATATTTGCCATTGTTTATTATATATTTAATAGTTAATGATTTATTATATGTCTTGGTCGAATAAAGGAGTAGAATAGTATCTCTCTCCTGTGTCGGGAAGTAATGCAACGATGTATTTTCCTTTGTTTTCAGGACGACCAGCCAAAACCGATGCGGCATAGGCGGCTGCTCCTGATGAGATACCAACTGAAATGCCTTCCTTTCGTGCAATCAAACGAGCCATGTCAAAAGCTTCATCGGTTCGTACTCGAATGATCTCGTCGTAGATGGAAGTGTTTAATACTTTAGGGACAAAGCCTGCACCTATCCCTTGTAATTTGTGAGGGCCAGGTTTCTTACCGGAAAGAACTGCACTGTCAAAAGGCTCTACTGCGACGATTTTTACATTCGGATTACGTGCCTTAAGAGTTTCTCCAACACCTGTTATGGTACCTCCTGTACCTACTCCTGATACAAAAAAGTCAACCTTTCCGTCGGTGTCCTCCCATATCTCCAAACCTGTTGTTGAACGATGAATGGCAGGATTGGCATAATTGTCAAACTGCTGAGGAATATAAGAGTTAGGAATTTCGGACGCCAATTCACGTGCTTTTCGGATAGCTCCTGGCATTCCTTCAAATGCGGGGGTTAGCACAAGCTCTGCACCGTATGCCTTTAACAACGCTCTTCTTTCTATACTCATCGAATCGGGCATGGTTAAGATCAATCTGTAACCGCGAGTGGCAGCTACAATGGCCAAACCAATTCCTGTATTTCCACTCGTAGGTTCGATAATCGTTGTGTTCTTGTTTAAAATCCCAGCTCGTTCAGCACTCTCTATTAATGAAAGTCCTACTCGGTCTTTTACACTTCTTCCAGGATTTAAATACTCTAATTTGGCAAGTAGTTTTCCTCCTAATCCTTGCTCCTTTTCAATTTTCTTTAGTTCGAGTATCGGCGTTTTACCGATTAAGTCAACAATACTTTGTGCTATTTTTTTCATCTCTTACTCCTTCCTTTTTTTAAGTTAGACGATGCAAATATATATATAATTAATCTACTAACCTACTATTTTAATAGGTTATTTTTGAAAAAATATGTAATGTTCAATAAATCAGAAATATAAGATTGAAACTTGTGGTATAAAAAAGAGGCGTTTGGCTAAAAAAATAGGTTTAAACCTATCAAGAAGGGTAAAATTTAGTAGGATAAGAGTGAATTTATTGGGGTTAGAATTATGAATTTTGGGGTTTCCATAAAAACAGGCCTTCGGAGTTGGCCAGCGACTGTATCAAATTGAGTGCTTCTTCATCGGTGGAGTAGATGGTTATGTATAGGTCGTCGCCACTGATATAGAGCATAGTATTCAGGGACGAAACGATTACATATAATGGTTTTTTCTCGAGGATCCATTTTTCAAGTAGATTTGGTTGTGGGTTGTGAACCCATTTTTCGGAAGAGTGAAAGACGTTGATTGCTTCATAGCAGTTTAGTTTCAGTAGGAGAGCGATCTGTTTTTGTAGGATGATATTCATCCAATGAGAATTTCGGATATAATCCTCTATTTGAAAGTATTGTCCAGGGCTATTTGCAGGAACCTGTTTGGGTAGGACATCCACTACCCAATAAGGTTTCGACAAATAGTTATCTATTAGATCCGTATCCTCCATATAATTAAAGCATAGAGTTTAGATAGCTGACGTTATCATCCTTTTTTACGAGGTCTGCTAGGGTTATTCTATTGAAGAAGTTGTTGACCATATCGTTTAGTTCGCGCCACATGGGAAGTGTTCGACATTCAGCCAGACGTTTGCAAGGCTGAGCGTTACATTCGAGGCAAGCTACGGGCGACAATGATTCTTCAGTAACCTTTAGGATGTCGGCAATTTTGTATTCAGACGGATCACGAGTAAGTCGATAGCCACCACCTTTTCCATGAACACCCTCTACGAGTCCGTTTTTGGACAAGAGAGTCATGATGTTTTCCACATATTTTTGGGAAATTTCCTGACGTCCAGTGATGTCTTTTAGTCTGATGAAATCGTTGGAAGCCTGTTCCGCGATGTCAATTAGAACTCTGATGGCATATCGCCCACGCGTAGATATTAGCATAATACAATAATTTTAGCCTAACCTCAGCATCTCGTCTATGCAATGTTTAGCTTTGATGCGTTGGTCTTCTTCAAGATTAATAACTTCACCGCCAACGCCGGTAACGCATTCGAGTACGTCGCCAAGTGTTGTCGCTTTCATGTTGAGGCACACGCATAATTTGGACAAAGGGAAGAACCTTTTGTTAGGGGCTTCCAACTGTAGATGTTGAACGATGCTGTTTTCTGTACCGATGATGAATTCGGAGTGTTTGTCATCTTTTTTAGCAAAGCTCATGATTTCAGTTGTGCTACCCACGAAATCAGCGAGTGCGGTCACCTCAGGTTTGCATTCTGGGTGTACGAGCAGTGCGGCATTTGGATGTTCTCTTCGGGCATTCTCCACATCATTCACGGTCATGCGAAGGTGCGTTGGACAACCACCGGCGATGAATTTGAAATTCTTCTCTGGTACTTGTTGTTTCACCCAGTTACCTAAATTGCAATCGGGGATGAATAGGATTTTGTCCGTATCGATAGCTTTGATTATTTTAACGGCAGAAGAAGAGGTGACGCATACGTCACATTCCGTTTTCAATTCTGCCGTGGTGTTGATGTAGGCTACGGTTTTGTAGCCAGGGAACTCTTTTTTTAACGCTCTTAATTGTGCTGCGTCAATTTGCTCAGCCATTGGACATCCGGCTACGCTATTGGATAATATAACACGTTTTTGAGGAGAAAGAATCTTTACGGTTTCAGCCATGAATCTAACACCGCACATGATGACGGTGTCCTCTTTTGCGGAGGCCGCTTTTTGACTTAAACCAAAAGAGTCGCCGATATAATCGGCGATCTCCCAAATATCGTGACTCTGGTAGGCATGAGCAAGAATACAGATGCCTTTTTCTTTTTTTAGCCGTATGATCTCGGCTTGCATTTCACTTATTGTCATAATCAGTCTGCGAATAATGGAGTACTAAGATAACGGTCGCCCGTATCTGGTAGCAAAACTACAATATTTTTCCCAATATTCTCTGATTTTTTTGCAAGTTGTATAGCTGCCCATACTGCAGCACCTGATGAAATACCTACTAATACGCCCTCTTTATGGCCTACTAACTTACCTGTTTCAAAGGCATCTTCGTTCTGTACTGTGATGATCTCGTCATATACCTTGGTGTCAAGAACATCTGGTACGAAACCAGCTCCGATACCTTGAATCTTATGAGATCCAGCAACTCCAGTTGACAATACAGCGGAGGTAGCAGGTTCTACAGCAACAATCTTTACGTTAGGTTTCTTTGATTTTAAATACTTACCTACACCTGTGATGGTTCCTCCTGTTCCTACACCAGCGACAAAGATGTCTACACTTCCGTCGGTATCACTATATATTTCGGGTCCTGTTGTCTTGAAGTGTGTCTCTGGATTGGCAGGGTTAACGAATTGACCAGGGATGAAACTGTTAGGTGTTGATTGAGCCAACTCTTCAGCTTTGGCAATGGCACCTTTCATTCCCTTGGTTCCTTCGGTTAATACAAGTTCGGCACCATAGGCTTTCATCAATTGTCTGCGCTCAATACTCATTGTCTCAGGCATCACAATAATAATGCGGTAACCACGAGCAGCAGCCACACTCGCCAAACCAATACCTGTGTTTCCACTTGTTGGTTCAATGATAACCGATCCTTTCTTCAATTTCCCAGACTTCTCAGCGTCTTCGATCATCGCTTTAGCAATGCGATCCTTTACGCTTCCTGCTGGATTGAAATATTCTAGCTTGGCGAAAATTTTTGCCTTTAGATTCTCTGCTTTCTCTATGTTCGTTAATTCGAGAAGTGGTGTGTGACCGATTAATTGATCGGCTGATGTTGCTATTTTTGTCATGATGATATCCTCCTATTAATTAGATATTACTTTACTGCATCAAATGCGTTTGATAAATCGTCGATAATATCGTTGATATGTTCGGTACCGATGCTGAGACGAATAGTGCTTTGTGAAATTCCTTGGTCTGCCAACTCGGCATCACTCAACTGTGAATGAGTGGTGGATGCAGGGTGGATCACCAAAGATTTTACATCAGCAACATTGGCCAAAAGACTGAATATCTTCAAGTTGTCAATGAATGTCCATGCCTCTTTCTTGCCACCTTTGATTTCGAAGGTAAAGATGGATGCGCCTCCGTTAGGGAAGTATTTCTGATATAGAGCGTGATCTGGATGATCAGGCAATGAAGGGTGGTTTACCTTTGCTACTTTTGGGTGATTCTTCAAGAATTCAACCACCTTCTTTGTATTTTCAACGTGACGGTCAAGGCGTAGACTTAATGTCTCGGTTCCTTGTAATAATAAGAATGCGTTGAAAGGACTGATACTAGCACCTTGGTCGCGTAGTAAGATAGCACGAATGTATGTAACGAAAGCTGCAGGACCCACTGCATCAGCAAAACTGATACCATGATAACTTGGATTTGCATCAGCGATCGGAGCGAATTTGCCAGATTTCTTCCAATCAAATTTACCGGAATCAACGATGATTCCACCTAATGTAGTACCGTGTCCGCCGATGAACTTAGTGGCAGAATGAACTACGATGTCTGCACCGTGTTCAATCGGACGAATAAGGTACGGAGTGCCAAATGTGTTGTCTATTACTAAAGGTAATCCGTGATTGTGTGCGATTGTAGCAATGGCATCTATATCAGGTATATCGCTATTTGGATTGCCTAATGTTTCAAGATAGATGGCTTTTGTATTTGGTTTAATTGCGTTTTCTATTTCGGAAAGATCGTGTGCATTTACGAAAGTGGTGTCGATACCATACAATTTCAATGTATGAGAAAGTAGGTTGAACGAACCTCCGTAAATCGTTTTTTGTGCAACTATATGCTCTCCACTTTGTGCAAGTGCCTCAATTGTATAGGTGATGGCTGCAGCACCACTGGCTACTGCAAGAGCTGCCACACCACCCTCAAGGGCTGCGATACGTTTTTCAAAAACGTCTTGTGTGCTATTCGTTAAACGTCCGTAAATGTTACCTGCATCAGCTAAACCGAAACGATCGGCTGCATGCTGTGAATTATGGAATACATACGATGTTGTCTGATAAATAGGTACTGCGCGTGAATCAGTTGTTGGGTCGGCGGTTTCTTGTCCGACATGCAGTTGTAGAGTCTCAAATCTAAGTTTCTTATTTTCTCCCATAATGACCTCCTTGTTTTTATGTTTTTTTGTTTTTTGATATTCTTGTTATTATTTTTTTATTGTTTGATGTTGCAAAGATAAATAATATTTTCCTACCAACCTACTGTCTTGGTGGTTTATTTTAAAAAATATTTTGAAAATTTTTATAAACAACTGAAAATCAGCATGTAAAAAATTGCATACTAACCTATAGTCAAGTAGGTTAAAAGAAGGAAGAATCTCAATAATATGAGAAAATTGATAGATTGATATATATTTTGTACATTCGCGGAGAGATTATTTCTATTGAATGGGAGTTCAGAAAAAAGGTTTATGTAAAATGTTAATGAGAAAGAAAAGATTAATGGCACTGCTATTTGGAATGGTTGTGTCAATGGGTATGTATGCTGAAAACATTAGTGGTACATATGTTACGTGTGATAATCCTAAGGAGATAACTATTTCTGTAGTAGGAAAAGGGAATGAGGTGCATCCAGATAAGAAGGGGCGGTTTACGATAAAAAATGTGGATGTAACGAAGGATTCGTTACTGATTTATACACCGTATGCAGATACATCATATACGATAGCGTTGGCGCATCCGCAAGGAGCGAAGTATGCCTCTACATATATAATAAAGGAGTTGTCCGTGATGTCAGAAGGAGATACGGTAAGGATGGTGGATGTATGTTACAAACCCAAACCGGTGTCATATAATACGGTATATGGAGGAACGATTATCACAAATCGTGAATTAGAGGCAACGGGAGAACAGAATGTGATGGCTGCATTATCAATCAAGTACCAACAGACGGCTTATTCGACATTGCTTGGCAATATGAAGCCACTCTATTTTGTAGATGGAGTGGAGACGAATGACATTTCTCACTATCCAGTTCGAGAGATCGCATATGTAGAGTATGTTAAGCCAACCAATGCGGCATGTACATCGTTGGGAGTTAGAGGAGCCAATGGAGTAATTTTGTTGACGACGATGTCGAAATATTTAGCAGGGAAAGGACTTGACCCAGACCCAGAAGAAAAACATTGTATCTTTAAGTTATATAAGAGGGGAGAAAATCGTGTAAGTGATCAGGAGAAGTAGAGATGTGAAAAAAACAAGAATACTTATAGATCTCACCATTTAGGGGATTTTCACTGATTGTCAGCAGAGATAGAAAAAATATATTCGTTTTTAACGTGTTATTTTTTATTTTTTTGTCGTATCTTTGCACGGTTTTTTGAGAGGCATCGTATGATGTGACAATTGGTGGATATTATAATGTTACATTTTATATATATAAAGTTTTATGATTAACACTAAAAATGCAAAATTGAACGCATGGGTTAAGATGTGGGCAGACATCTGTCAGCCAGAGAACGTCTACTTGTGCGATGGCTCCGATGAGGAGTTTACTCGTCTTATGGATGAGTGTGTAGCAAACGGTTTGGCTAAGAAGTTGAACGAGAAGAAACGTCCAAACAGCTACTATTTCCAATCAGATCCAAGTGACGTGGCTCGTGTTGAGAACCGTACTTTCATCTGCTCTAAGAAGCAAGAAGATGCAGGTCCAACTAACAACTGGATGGATCCTGTTGAAATGAAACATATTTTGATCAACAAATACAACGGCTGTATGAAGGGTCGTACTATGTACGTTATCCCATTCTCAATGGGTCCATTGGGTGGTCCTATCAGCCAGTTGGGTGTTGAGCTTACTGACTCTGCATACGTAGTTGGTTCTATGAAGATCATGACTCGTATGGGTAAGAAAGCTTTGGAATTGATCGAGAAGAGCGGCGAATTCATCCCTTGTATCCACTCTGTAGGTAAGCCATTGCCAGCAGGTTTGAAGGATGCTAAGTGGCCTTGCGCTCCAATCGATGAGAAATACATCGTACAATTCCCTGAGGAGCACGAAATCTGGACCTATGGTTCTGGTTACGGAGGAAATGCTTTGTTGGGTAAGAAGTGCTTCGCTTTGCGTATCGCTTCTAAGATGGCTCAAGAAGATGGATGGTTGGCAGAGCACATGTTGATCCTTCGTCTTACTAAGAAGGCTACTAACGAGACTAAGTATGTTTGCGCTGCATTCCCATCAGCATGTGGTAAGACTAACTTGGCAATGTTGATCCCTACTATCCCAGGATGGGACGTTAAGACTGTAGGTGACGATATCGCTTGGATGAAGTTCGACGAGGAGGGTAACCTTCGCGCTATCAACCCAGAGGCTGGTTTCTTCGGTGTAGCACCTTATACTTCAGCTAAGACTAACAAGAACGCTCTTGATTCTTGCTGCAAGAACACTATCTTCACTAACGTAGGATACACTCCAGACGGTGATATTTGGTGGGAAGGAATTGGTTACGACTGTCCTAAGGGCACAATCGACTGGAAGGGTAACATCGTAAACGATCCTGCATCTCGCGACGCTGACGAGAACCCAGTAGCTCACAAGAACTCTCGTTTCGCTGCTCCTGCAGCTAACTGCCCTGCTATCGACCCAGATTGGGAATCTCCTAAGGGTGTTAAGGTTGATGCTATCTTGTTTGGTGGTCGTCGTCCTAACACTGTACCATTGGTACACGAGGCAGAGGATTGGGCACACGGTGTATTCATGGGATCTATCGTAGGTTCTGAGGTTACCGCTGCTGCTATCGGTTTGAAGGCTGGTGTTCGTCGTGACCCATTCGCAATGTTGCCATTCTGTGGTTACAATATGGGTGACTACTTCCAGCACTGGATCGACATGGAGAAGTTGCCACAAGCTAAGGGTGGTAAGAACTTGCCTAAGATCTTCTTCGTTAACTGGTTCCGTCGTGACAAGAGCAACAAGGCACTTCCAGGTGGATTCTTGTGGCCAGGTTACGGTGACAACAGCCGTGTATTGGCTTACATCTTCGACCGTTGCGACGGTAAGGGTGAGACAGTTGACACTCCAATCGGAAAGGTACCTGCTAAGGGCGCTATCAACATCGAGGGTCTTGACTCTTGCTGGAATGAGAAGACAATGGAGCAAGTATTGGCTGTTAACGTTGACGAGTGGAAAGAGGAAGTTGGACGTATCGAAGAGCACTTCGCTAAGTTCGGCAAACACCTTCCTAAGGAGCTCGTTGCACGTCTTGACACTCTCAAGAAACGTCTTGGTATGTAATTCATTAAGAATTCATTATAGAGAAAGCCGCATCCATTGGGTGCGGCTTTTTTTTGTTTGTGGCTCTCTGTAGAGACGCACGGCCGTGCGTCTCTACGTATGTGCATTCCTACGTCCGTGCGTCCCTACAACGGTCTGTCATATCATAACAAAACCGATTCCAATTGGTGTGTTTCCCATTTTTGGATTAAAGATTTGGAGGATTAGATGGCAAGATATAAATTTGCAGGGAAATATATCCGCAGGTAACATTTGAATAATTCTATAAAGAGTTCATGATATGCAAGCATCAACCTTAAATAAAGCACAACTTGAGATACTTGACATGATGTCTTTTGTCAAGACGCAAGAGACTTTGTCTGAGCTCAAGCAAGTGATATCAAATTACTTTGCTTCTGAGTTGGAGAAAGAGATGAATCACCTATGGGAAACAAAAGAAATGACGGAGGAAAAGGTAGAAAGTTTCAGAACATTACACGAACGTACACCTTATAAATGATGATAGAAAGAATTGTATTGGACACAAATTGCCTAATTATGGCTATTTCTGCGAAAAAAACCTACCACAAGATATGGGAATCTTTTCTAAAAGGGGACTTCGAACTTTGTATCAGTAATGAAATTTTAGAGGAATACGAAGAGGTGATAGCGAGAAATATTAGTAATAAAGTATCCGAAATAGTCATATACACTTTATTAACGAGGAAAAATGTCAAACGGTTTGATCCTCACTTTCGATTCAATTTAATTAAGCAGGATGTGGACGACAATAAATTCGTTGATTGTGCAATTGTAGCAAATGCGAAATGCATTGTTTCGGAAGACCATCACTTTGATATTTTAAAAACAATAGACTTTCCTAAAGTTAACATTATTGGAATTGACGAGTTTGTGAAACAACTATAAAGTACAAGTCTATTTATAGACAAATAATGCTGATTGATAATCCACTATAAAAATCGTCAGTCATAACTGACGATTTTTATACCTCCGACAATCAAATAAATAGTATCTAATTTGCTCGCCATTGGCGAGCAAATTAGATACAAAGATTTACGGAACGATTTTGTTTGTGGGCCTCTGTAGAGATGCACGGCCGTGCGTCTCTACGTTTGTGCATTCCTACGTCCATGCGTTCCTACAACGGCCTGTCATATCACAACAAAACCGATTTCAAATGGTGTGTTTCCCATTTTTGGATTAAAGATTTGGCGATTTAGGGGGCAAGATATATTTTTGTAAAAATTACCGCCACTATGATACCCAAGATAAAAGATATTGCATTTTTACCTGACTTCCATCTAAAAGTATTCTTCGACGATGGAACAGGAGTCCTCTATGACGTTAATGAAGACATTGAATCGGTTGACGAATTTAAGGGGCTAAAGAGCATTTATGGATTATGGAATCAGGGGAAAGTGGATTCCAGTCGAACAATTGTTTATTGGAATGACCGTATTGATTTGCCAAGCGACATGATATATGAATACGGGAAACCTATAGAAAAGTGACATTACTTACACCTAACCATATTACGATAATGAACAAAGCGAAACTCTGTTTAGTCCTACATTTTGTATTTCTATGTGCATTTCTGGCTATTTTCTTCAGTTTAGGGAAAGAAGACCATGTCAGATGGAATTTAGATGCAATCATGTTTGTGGGATCCCTTCTTTCCGCTGTGGCATGGCGAAAGTTGATGCAACAGAAGGAGCATAACGTTTTTTTACGATACTATTTTCGCATATACAGTATAATCGGTGCTATAGTTACCTTCGTCATGTTAATTGCATTCGGACTTTGGTTGAAGGAGAAAGGAGAAAAGGTAGCCGAAGACTCTGATTACATTATCAGGAAAGTACCTCAAGGTGTGATTATGTCGATTGATCCAAATTTATTCAAGTTGTATGAAAAAAATGGCATCTACGAGCGATACGTCACCACATTAACTTCAGACGGATTCATGTACAACATGGAATCGGTTAAGTTTCATAAAGATCTGTCTGCCGTTTCATTCAAATTAGAGAAAGATCGGAAAGAGGATCTCTCCGGATTAAGTGATTCAGCATCCGACACCGCATCATTCTACCTCGTTCTACCAATCCATGAGGAAGAGTTTAACCGTCATCCTCAGGAGATCGACAGTTTAAAGAAAGAGCTAAATTGTCAGGAAGAGGAATAGTTTGTCAACGATTTTCTTTTGGGGGAATAAGGCCAATAAAGAGATATTCATTTATCAACATTGGCAAGGAAATCTTGTTATTCTCGAAATTCATGCCTACATTTGCATATTATTAATTTTTGCTTGTTTAATTATTTGCATTTATGAAAAAAGAACATCCTGTCATACCGCTTTCACAGGCGGTGGAGACAATCAAAACAGCTATTCTGCAAAGTCAGGCACGTGCAGCCAAAATGATTAGTGGATCACAATTGTCGTTGTATTTTGGTGTGGGACTATATGTTTCAGCCAATTCTCGAGAAGGCACATGGGGAACTGGGGCCGTCCATACCATCAGTGAACAATTGCACAGAGAATTGCCTGGATTGCGGGGATTCTCCATTCAAAACATCCGAAATATGCGTCAGTTCGCAGAATTTTGGCAACCTTTTTTAATTCGCTCGCCGACGGCGAGCGAATTAAAAACAGAAAATTTACGTAATAGCATTGAGTACGACAGACTCGCTTTAGAAAAATGGTCGCCTACGACGAGCGAAATTAATCGCGACGAGTTTTTGGGCATCAGTTTCTCTCACCACATAGAGATTCTCCACAAAACAAAGAACATTCAAGAGGTGCTAAACTGCATCCACGAGGCGGTTGTCCACCAATGGGATAAATACACGTTGAGGGACGTACTAAAAGCTGGCATTCCACAGCCAGAACATACCGCACCTAACAATTTTGCACAAACAATGCCGACAGTGAAAGCAAGCATGAAAGCCATCCGCATGTTCAAAGACGAATATTTGCTGGATTATATCAACGTAGAAGAATTAGACGCAGAAGATGAAGATGTGGATGAAGCGGTCGTCGAACAGCACATCATACAGAACATCAAACGGTTTATCATGACGTTGGGACGCGACTTTACATTTGTTGGCAACCAATATCATCTGGAAATTTATGGAGAGGAGATGAAAAGCGACTTGCTATTCTTTAATCGTGAGTTGAATGCCCTTGTAGCCATTGAGTTAAAGAAAGGGAAATTCAAACCTGCATATCTCGGTCAATTATATGCTTACATGCAAGTGCTGGATGACAAGGTAAAAAAGCCCCACGAGAATCCTTGCATTGGCATCGTGCTTTGTAGAAGCGCCAATCAAGCTTATGTGGAATATGCAGTACGCGACTACAACAAGCCTATGGGAGTGTCAACGTACAAAACACTTTCTGACATGCCCACAAGTATGCGTGAGATTCTTCCAGACGTCAAAGAAATGATGAAGTTGTTGGATGAAGAATGATATTATTTATTTATACAGAATAATAGGAAAAGAACATCCTGTCATACCGCTTTCACAAGCGGTGGAGACAATCAAAACAGCTATTCTGCAAGGGCAATACGAAGCCCTAAAGGAAGTTAATCGAGTACAGCTCGCTGTGTATTATGCCATCGGAAAGTATCTGTCGAAGAACACGCGCAGTCTTGCTTACGGGTCAGGCGGAATCAAGACAATCAGCGATCAATTACGCAAAGAGATGCCAGGTCTTAGAGGTTTTTCGGCAACGCAACTCAAAGACATGCGCCGGTTTTACGAAGCTTGGGAAATATTGGATTCCAACAATACAGAAACATCAAATGAAGATTCGACGGTCACAACCGTCGAATCTTATTGCACACAAAATCAAATAGATATACGACATGCGATCACGATTCCAAATCTCACAGATTTTCCTGTCGAGGATTTCTTTAATGTGCCTTTCACCCATCATTCAAGGATCATAAATCTTTGCAAAGATGTTCATGGAAAGTATTATTATATTCACCGCACAGCACAAGAAAAACTATCCGTTGAGAATCTAGAGAAACTCATCAAAAGAAAAGCCTACGAAAACCAAGATCGACTACCCAACAACTTCGCCCAAACCATATCCGACTCTTCTATGGCTCGCAAAGCGGTGATGATGTTCAAAGACTCATACGCCTTACAATTCATTAATACGGAGGAAATTGGAGAGAGGGATAAACAAGATATCGACGAAAAAGTCGTCGAACAGAAGATTGTTCAGAACATTAAGAACTTCATCATGACCTTCGGCAATGATTTCTCTTTTGTCGGCAACCAATATCACCTTGAGATTTATGAAGAAGAATTTTTTCCCGACTTGATTTTCTTTAATCGGGAATTAAATGCGCTGGTGGTGGTTGAACTGAAGATGGGGGATTTTAAACCAAGCTATCTCGGACAACTGACAACATATTTGAAAATATTGGACACAAAAGTTCGCAAACCGCATGAAAGTTCTTCGATTGGTATTGTTCTCTGCAAGTCTGCTAATAAAGATTTTGTGGAATTTGTCATACAAGATTATGACAGACCGATGGGTGTCGCCACCTATTCCACCGCAGAAGAAATGCCTAATCGCTTGCGAAAAGCATTGCCAGACGTTGAAGAACTGAGAAAAATTATGCGTAAAGGTATTGACGGAAAATGAAAAGAGGAAGAGACGAGGAACGTAGAGACGAACGGCCGTGCGTCTCTACGTTTGTGCGTCCCCACGTCCATGCGACCCTGCAACGGTCTGTCATATCATAACAAACCGATTCCAATTGGTGTGTTTCCCATTTTTGGATTAAAGATTTGGCGATTTAAGGGGCAAGATATAAATTTGCGTAAACACGGAACCGATTCCTCAATCTTCTCGAGATGAAACACAACAAACTCTTTACTATTTGCATATGTATTGTTGCGACCTTGTTCTGCAACACACTTCCATCCATGGCAAATACGGCCGCCTACGACCCTAATTTCGGAGCCGGCACGATATCAGGTCCGAAAGAGTTGGGGGAATTCTGTGTGGCCTATTACCATGACGGCAAACTCTACAACGAGCTTGACCCCAAATGGGGAATCCCGAAGTATTATCTCGACGAGCAAGAAGAAGCATTTGATTCCATTGCCCTTGAGCAAGACACTCTTCCTTATTCCGACACACTAAATGACTACGAGAGTGATGACACAACATCCGAATACAAAGAAGAGTTTTTCCCTGAAGAAAACGAGCTCACAGACTCTGCGATCATCGCCATGGCAAAGGTCTTCCATTTCGAGAATTGCTCACAAAATCAAAAATTCCATCTCTTCCATGATGTACACTCCTTCTGCAACTTCAAGTTCATAGTCCATTACCCCAACACGGATTATTATTACATCTCTCCCAGCGTAGACACAAAACATTACATCCATCATACCATTTCCCTCGACGAAGGAGGAATGTCAACTCAAGAGAAAGACTATACATTCACCATGACGGTTATCCTGATAATATTGGCGATGCTCATAACCGTCGGTTTGGAATTGGGTATGGGCTGGGCATTCTCTTATCGGTCAAGAAAAGATTTACTTACGATTGCCATAACCAATACCATAACCAATCTGCTGATGAACATCCTTATCTGTCCTTCATTCCTGCACGGAAACGATTTTGATCGCATTTTTGGAATGGCTTTTGTTATCGTCATCCTTGAGCCATTAGTATGGATAATCGAAAGCATTGTATATCTATATACTCTAGAGAGAAAGGGCGAACACTACATACTGAGAACGGTTGGATTTGCATTGGCCGCGAATGTCGTATCATTTGCTATCGGACTTGTCATCATCTCTTTTATTAAAGATTTGATTGTTAGCTTATTCGGCTTTTGACCCATGTAAACCAGTTATGACTGAGTTTATGATGGTTATATATTCACTTAAATTTTTATAGCTCAATTGCACATCTACAAAAGAATTGCACCACGAAAGTGCAATTTCTGATGTATTTCTGCACTTTTGTAGTGCAATTTGCAAGGTCAGACTAATTATTAAATTCATTTCTCACACATGTCCTCACCTTATCTCGATCCCCTCACAGCAAATCCTTAGCCGGCACTTCAATAATCTTGCCGTCCTTATCTGAGAGGATGATCGTCTCATTGTTGGCTGCCTTCTTCTCGAGAAATTCCTTTTCGGCGATTTTAGGCCAGCTATGATTTTATCTAAAGTTTTGTTCTCGTCTATGACTATTTCTCTATCGCCTTAATCTTATCCGCATACTTGCTCCAGCCTTTTGCGGTTTTGTATTTTTCCACACTTTCTGCAGGGACGTAGAGATGGAATGATTCTGGAATGTCGCAATACATAAATGAACTTTCGCTAACATTTGGTGGCGTAGATCTTAAAATAGTTATGCTGGCCAGGGCTTCGCAAAATGCAAAAGCTCGCTCATCAATCGTCTTCACACTGCTTGGAATGGTTACGCTGGTCAGACCTTTGCATGCTCCAAAAGCCCCTCTTCCAATTATTTCCACATTGTTGGAGATCGTTACGTCGGTTAGGCTGTCGCAGTACATAAAAGCACCCGGACCAATCGTGTTCACACTATTAGGAATGACATATTTGCCTTTTGTTCCTATGGGGTACTGGATTAACGTTTTCTTTGGGGCATCAAACAGCACTCCGTTTTCGGAACAATAGTGCGAATTGTCTTTTGCCACATTGATGCTTTTGAGATTCTTGCCCCAAAAAGGACACTCTCCAATTGTCTTCACGCTCTTGGGAAGGGATACGTTAGTAAGGCCTCCGCACGACCCAAAAGCAGCTTCTTTAATCTTTGTTACGCCGTTGGGGATGATCACGTTGGTTAGACTATCACAACCTTCAAATGCTCTTTCCCCAATCGTCTTCACACTGCTTGGAATGATTACGCTGGTTAGACTTGTGCACCACCCAAAAGCCTCGTCGCCAATGCTCGTCACTTTATATTCTTTACCTGCGAATGTCACACTTTGGGGTATTTTCACATCGCCTGAAATTTTTTCACTTCGCTTTGAAACCGTCGCTTCATTTCTTGCAACCTCATACTTTAATGTCTTCCCTTCATAAGTAAACTCAAACGTCTTGTTTCTCTGCACCTGCATACAGCTTGTGAAGAACAATGCGAATAATAAAATGGTAAAAATATTTTTCATTGCAACTGATATTAATGAAGACAAAAATACCGAAATTTTCTGTTTGGCTGACGATTTCTGCAAATTTTTCAAAAATCACCGCCCCATTAGTTATTCGACGGAATCCATGCCCCAAACAAATTCACAACGACTTTCCTTGTGTCTTTTTGTGAATCAGTTAATGAAATATCCCCTGATTTAATTAAATCTACTTTCCCTAACTGCTACATTCCGTTAAAAAAATGTAGTCTTGCGGTGATTATTCCGTTAAAAAAGTGTAAGGTTATGATTAGAATTTTATGCAATAAATTGAAAATGTGGTGATTATCTCCAAAATGTAAGCCTTTAGTTTTATTAGGGGCAAGGCAGGTTGGGAAAACTTGGTTGTCCTCCTGATTTGGTAATTTAGAAGTCAAGATATAAATTTGCATAAGGGGGTACAATAATATAATAGTTTATGAATAGAAACGAAATCGCAAAACAATATAGGTTGCTGAGAAAAGCACGTACGATCCTTAGATTCCTCGAATATTGTCTATGGATGGTTCTCCCCGCAGCATTGGGATTACAATTTGTAGAAATACCATCTAAATTTTTTGACGGATCAGTGATTTGGTTCGCGATTGATGGTGGCAAGAATGTTAAGACGGACTGGATCATTTGGACTATATCATTCCTTTGGTTGTTTACCTTTATGGCTCTTGGTATTCTCAGTTTGATGTATGTGGAATTGGGGAATCTTCGCCGTTGGATACTGTCCAAATTGTTTTTCACTAACTACATAGTTGGTCGTTACGAAAAGAAATGGGGTATGTCTTATGACCAGATAGAGTCTTATGTCTCTCATAGGGAGAAGTTGGGAGGTGATGATTCTATTTTATATCTATTCCCGTTTGTCAATCAGCTATGTCAGCTAAATAAAGGAGCCAGAGAGGAGCAGGAGACCTTCTTGTCTTCTCTTTTAAGTGAAGATGAGATACGAGATGTCTTTGAAAAGGAGTATTCAGACTCGCAGATGGAAGAAGCCATTCGGTTTTGGAATTGGCATAATTGTGATAATGGGGGGAAAATATCTTATGGCGAGTGGAAGGCTCTGATGGAACTTCTGTTCCAACTGGCAATTGTGTATGATGGCATCCATAAAGATGAGTGGGAAATGTTGATGAGGAAAATGAAACAATTGGAGTATAATGTTGAGTATATCAGATATTTCAAAAAACGATACTCTCCTTTGTGTACTGAATTTGACGATTATGAACGTAAGAGCACCTCGCCGCTAAACGAGTACTCCGCTGCCAGTTTGAAGCCCTATTATGCGGTACTCGGACTGGAGGAGGGTGCATCCTTCGAGGAGATTAGACAAGCCTATCATAACTTGGCCATGCAACACCATCCTGATTTGCCGAAGAATGCTGGCAGAATCGTGGAGTGCGAGGAGATGATGATGAAAATCAACAATGCTTATGAACGACTTCGAAGATAGAAGGGACTTTGTAAGGTAATATCACATCTATTGTTATATGTTTCCCCCTTTTTCGGTTTAAAGATTTGGAATTTTAATATACAAGATATACATTTGCATAAATGCGTCACCTGAATGTAGTTGAATGGTGGAAATTATAAAAATATAATTTACTACAATATAAGTTATTGAGCTTAACGCTCCTATTCTCTTGCTATAAAATCTGGACAATTTTTGTGATGAGGGAATAAGCGATGCGGGAGGTTCACGCCTACGGGTGTGGACCGTTTCGTGCTTATTATCATCCCCGGTTTTCCAGAGCCATTAGCAATAATAAGCAAAAAAACGAACGGTTCACGCCTTTTTTTCTGTTTGTATCAAATCTGTTTTATGAAGGGTTCTATCAATTCATTTCGTGGAATTTTTGTTTTTTGTGTATCTTTGTTTTTATATCAATGCGAGAGGAATATGGATAGGCGTATTATAAGAATTTATGGTCATGAAGAAAGATGAAATTGTAAAACAATATAGACTGATAAGGGTATTTCGTCCTATTCTCAGATTCCTTGAAATAGGTATTAAATGGTTTGTTCTCCCATTCCTGGGGTGTGTTATCTTGTATGTCACCATATTCAACCATGCACTTCCATTTGTGATGTATGGTATTTATGCTTTTTCCCTTAGTGGGTTTGTTGAGGATATAAATGCACCTCAAACTAATCGTTTTCTTCGATATTATGAGGAAAAATGGGGTATGTCTTATGACCAGATAGAGGATTATGTCTCTTGTAGAGAGAAGTTGGGAGGTGATGATTCTATTTCATACCTGCTACCTCATATCAGTAAGTTATGTCAGCTGAACGAAGGAGCAAAAGAGGAGCAGAAGACATTCCTGTCGGCTTTTTTAAGTGAAGATGAAATAGAGGATGTTTTTGATAAGGAGTATTCCGATGCGCAGATGGAGAAGTCTTATCAATATTGGAGGGAAAAAGATATAGGAGAGAGAAAGGATCTTGTGAACTTTTTGTTCAAGCTGACCATTTTGGAGGACGGCATCCACAATGACGAATGGAACCTATTGATACAGATAATGGC
Source organism: Paludibacteraceae bacterium (assembly GCA_017430235.1). GTDB lineage: Bacteria > Bacteroidota > Bacteroidia > Bacteroidales > Paludibacteraceae > UBA1181. The sequence continues at coordinate 43,019 of JAFRNH010000043.1, forward strand.
GCAATTGAAGTTTAACAGCCGTTACATCGAATATTTTAAAGATCGATACTACTCCTTGCGTACCGAATTTGACGATTACGAACGTAAGAGTACCTCGTCGCAGGGAGAGTACTCCACTGCCAGTTTAGAGTCCTATTATGCAGTGCTCGGAGTGGAGAAGGAGGCATCCATCGAGGAGATCAAACGGGCGTATCACGAATTGGCTATGCAGCACCACCCCGACCTGCCTAAGAATGCCGATCGGAAAGAAGAGTGCGAGGCAAAGATGATGGAGATTAATGAGGCATACGAGAAGGTGAGAGGGTGAGTTATTAATATTATATAGATGAGTGTTATGAAGAAGGAAGAAATTTTAAATGAGCATATTTGGGTGATGCCATTGCATGCGATTTTTCGTGTGCTGGATAAACTGCTTCGTGTGCTGGATAAACTGCTTCATGTGTTGAGTAGACTACTTGGTGTTATAATGAACCTAATGCACGTTCTTTTATTATTTTTAGTTTACATTGTAGCTTACGTGATTTCTTTTTGGTTGGCGCTGTCTCCAATATGGATTTTGATTCTATTGGTTGTTAATTTGTTACCTGCCGTTGGTTTGCATGGTGTAGTTGGGTTCAGTGTTTTTTTGGTAGTTATATGTGTTGCTTTCGTTATAACTAAATACTTTATATCAAGTAAACTATATACAAAAATAGTTGATATAATATTCGATAAACTTTTCTCGTTCTCGTGGCATAGTCCATTATTGGATCGAATCAGACTTTCGCGACATATTAATCCAAATCTTTCGGGTCGATTTTTGCAACACTACGAAAAGAGATGGGGCATGACAAATGAAGATATAAAGGATTACATCTCCCATAGGGTACAGTTGGGAGGTGATGTTTCCATTTCGCATCTATTGCCATTTGTCAGTCAGTTGTGCCAACTGAATAAAAACGCCAGAGAGGAACAAGAGATGTTTTTGTCGAATTTTCTTGGTGAAGATGAGATAGAGTATCTCTTCAATATGGAGTATTCGTACTCGCAAATGGAGCAGTCTTATCAGTATTGGAGGGGAAAAGAGATGGGCGAGAAGAAGTCTCTGATGGAACTTCTTTTCAAGTTCACCATTGAGCAGGACGGCATCCACAATGACGAATGGAAAATGTTGATGCAGATAATGGCGCAATTGAAGTTTAACAGCCGTTACATCGAATATTTTAAAGATCGATACTACTCCTTGCGTACCGAGTTTGATGATTACGAACGTAAGAGCACCTCGTCGCAGGGAGAGTACTCCACTGCCAGTTTAGAGTCTTATTATGCAGTGCTTGGAGTGGAGAAAGACGCATCCATCGAGGAGATTAAACGGGCGTATCACGAACTGGCCATGCAGCATCACCCCGACCTCCCTAAGAATGCCAATCGGAAA
>JAFRNH010000044.1 GCA_017430235.1 Paludibacteraceae bacterium
TCAAATCCGTAGCATTCACATAAAAAGGTATTTTCAACTCCTCAAAGGTTTTCGCCTTCAACTTCTTACCGATGAATTTCTTAAAATCAGACATGGTCGTCAACCCACCTTTTGTCGGCATCGTCAACGAAACCATCTTAAACAAGTTGCTCTTTTGAATAAACTTGCAGATATCCTCGGGCGTATGTCCATCAGCATACAAAGCACCTATCAGTCCACCAGCACTCACACCCGATATCATATCAATGTGTATATCCCTATCCTCTAATGCTTTCAACACTCCCAAGTGAGCAATACCCTTTGCTCCACCACCACTTAAAGCAACTCCGATTTTGCAATTTTTCACCTTACTAAACATGAATACTAATTTATAATGGGTTTACCAACCCACAATTCATACTAATTTTTTGAAACGATGAATTTATAAAACTCACCTAAACACAAAAATAGTAAAATTTTATTGATCACCCAACCCATACCTATAAAAACAAAGAAGGATGTCATCTCGACATCCAATCTCTCTAACCTTAAATCTAATACCATGAAAAACACGATGCAAAGATATGTTCTATTATTATGTTATACAACATATTTTTGAAATATTTTTTCACGATTAACTTTATTTAACAAAACAAACTTCAGAATGTGAAAAAAACATTAGGAATGTAAAAAAGTATTCATCGGAAAATAGTAGAGAATTATCGACAAAAAGCGAGTATTTGACCATTTAGTTTTTACATATTTTAAGGAGATGGTATATTTGTACCATCAAAATAAAACAAATGTTAAACTAAAAAATTTAAAGAACATGAAACGTGGTTTATTTCTAATGACAACACTCACAGTGTTAATTTTAAATGTGTTTTTAACAGGATGTAAAAAAGAAGAAGATCTTTATGGTACTTGGAAACTCGATGCAGTTTACGTAACTGACAATACTATAGAAAGCAGCTACATCCACTTTGCAGATAATGGTTATTATTATGTATTTAATCAATACAAAGATGGATATTGGTTCATTACAAGATATAGCTATACTTACAAGGCTGGTTATCTAAAAGTAAAGACTATCTTCAATCTTGGTACTAATGATTATTCTTGCCAAATCGATGACGACGAAATAACCATTGACTGGACTGAAGGAACTAAGACTTACAAAAAATGCGATAAGCCTAAAAACCTTGATGAGGCAATCAAGCAAGTCAACGACGATAATAAATAAAACGAACTATATATAACAACAAATTTAGGTGATGAAAAATTCCCCGGATGTTAATTCATTCGGGGATTTTTCTTGTTAATTTCTTTCGGTTTTTTGCTATTTGTCTGTCTGGCACAGTAGAGACGCAATGCATTGCGTCTCTACAGCAAAAAAAAGGGATGCGTCTTTCGACTCATCCCTCTGCGCTCCTTCTTGGACTTGAACCAAGGACCCCCTGATTAACAGTCAGATGCTCTAACCGACTGAGCTAAAGAAGCATAAAACTTGCTTTTCAAAAGCGTTGCAAATTTACAAGATATTTTTTTAAATGCAAAATCCAAACAGCGTTTTTTTGTCGATTTGTAAAATTTAATTTTAGTAACTTCGCAATCCATAAAAATTAATACGAATAAGATATTATACATCCGAAATGGCTGAATTTGTACATTTGCACGTCCACTCTCATTATTCCATTCAAGATGGTATGTCGAAAGTGCCTGATCTTGTGGATAAATGCATGAAATATGGCATGCATTCTATGGCCCTCACTGATCATGGTAACATGTTTGGCATCAAAGACTTTCTCGACTATGTGGGAAAGGTGAACGGTGCCCCTAAAAAAAAGGTGAAAGAGTGCGAAGAAGAAATCGAAAAAGAACCTGATGAAACAAAAAAAGAGGAACTACGAAAGAAATTAGAAGACCTAAAAACGAAAGCAGCTTCCTTCATTCCTTTTAAACCTATCGTCGGAACGGAAGCCTACTGCGCCCGTCGTACCCTCTACGATAAAGATAAAACATTAAAAGAAATTTCAAAAGAAACGGGTAAGGAACGTATCGTGGATAGAAGCGGTTGGCACCTTATTCTGTTAGCTAAAAATGAAGTTGGGTACCATAGCCTCTGCAAACTGGCCTCTATCGCCTATACGGATGGTTTCTACGACCGACCTCGTATCGACCACAACGTACTTGAAAAATGGCACGAAGGTATTATCTGCTGCTCCGCCTGCTTGGGTGGTGAGGTTCCTCAATACATCCTCGCTGATGAACTAGACAAGGCTGAACAATCCATTCTATGGTTCAAAAACCTTTTCGGAGATGATTACTATCTCGAACTACAACGCCATAAGACCGACAAACCGAATGCACCAAGAGACACGTTCGAAAAGCAACAGAAAGTAAACGAAGTCTTACTCGAATTCGCTAAAAAACATAATATCAAAGTAATCGCCACCAACGACGTCCACTTTGTGGAAGAGGAACATGGCGACGCCCACGAACGTCTCGTATGCCTCAGTACGGGTAAACTGATGAGCGACCCCAACCGTGGTATGGCCTACACTAAACAAGAATGGCTGAAAACACCCGACGAAATGGAAGCTATCTTCAGCGATATCCCTGAAGCCTTGTCCAACACACTCGAAGTGGCAAGCAAGGTGGAAACCTACAGTATCAACTCAGACCCTATCATGCCTAAATTCCCTATCCCCGAATCCTTCGGAACGGAAGAGGAATACAGAAAGAAATTCACCGAACAAGATCTGTTCGACGAATTTACCCGCGATGAGAAAGGTAACGTGGTTCTCAGTCAGGAAGACGCCGAGAAAAAGATTAAAAAACTAGGCGGTTACAATAAACTATACCGTATCAAACTGGAGGCCGACTACCTCAACAAATTAACATGGGAAGGTGCTAAAAAACGTTACGGCGAAAACCTAACCGAAGAACAAAAGGAACGTATCATATTCGAACTCCACATCATGAAGACCATGGGATTCCCTGGCTACTTCCTCATCGTGCAAGATTATATCCGTGGTGCTCGCGAGGAACTGGATGTCTCCGTAGGTCCTGGTCGTGGTTCCGCAGCTGGTTCCGTTGTGGCCTACTGCTTAAAAATCACAGATCTCGACCCTCTGAAATATGATTTGCTGTTCGAGCGTTTCCTAAATCCAGACCGTATCTCATTACCCGATATTGATGTGGACTTCGATGATGATGGTCGTGGTAAAGTGCTCGATTGGGTAACCCAAAAATATGGAGCCGAGAAAGTGGCTCATATCATCACCTATGGTACCATGGCCACCAAATCGAGTATCGCCGACGTGGGACGCGTTCAGAATGTCCCATTGTCAGAAGTGAACAGAATCAAAAGCTTCATACCCGACCGTGGTTTCGAAGAAGACCAAGTAAAAGCAGTGGATGGTGAATTGCCTAAGAAAATGCCTAAGGTAAACCTGAAAAACTGCTACAAATACATCCCTGAACTGAAAAAATTATTGGAGGGTTCCGACGAAAACATCGCCTCCATGCTTCGATACGCTCAACAATTGGAAGATACCAACCGACAAATTGGTATCCACGCCTGCGGTGTCATCATCGGCGCCGACGACTTAACCAATTTTGCCCCTATCTGTACCATCATGGATAAGGATACGGGACAAAACGTGGCTGTAACCCAATACGACGGACACGTGGTGGAATCAGTGGGACTCATCAAAATGGACTTCCTGGGTCTGAAAACACTGTCTCTCATCAAAGAAGCACTGAAAAATATTAAAATCACCACAGGTGAAGATATTGATATCGATCATATTCCTATTGACGACGAACTAACCTATAAGCTATACAGTGAGGGTGCCACCATTGGTACGTTCCAGTTTGAGTCGCCCGGTATGCAAAAATACCTTCGTGAATTGCAACCGTCGCAGATATCTGACTTGATTGCCATGAACGCATTGTATCGTCCGGGACCAATGGATTATATTCCAACCTTCATCAACAGAAAACTAGGTAAGGAGGAGATAAAATATGATATTCCTGTGATGGAGAAATACCTTAAAGATACGTATGGTGTGACCGTCTATCAAGAGCAGGTGATGCTACTCAGCCGATTGCTGGCTAACTTCACCAGAGGTGAGGCGGATACGCTTCGTAAAGCTATGGGTAAGAAGATCTTCGCCATGCTGGCCATCCTGAAACCAAAATTTTTGGAGGGTGGGAAAAAGAATGGACATGATCCTCAAATATTGGAGAAAATATGGGCCGACTGGGAGAAATTCGCCTCCTACGCATTCAATAAATCCCACGCCGCATGTTACGCTTGGGTGGCTTATCAAACAGGATACCTGAAAGCTCACTACCCAGCTGAATATATGGCTGCCAACCTGACACGTAACAAGGATAGCATCACCGATATCACCAAATTCATGGATGAATGTAAAAGAATGGGAATCGAAGTGCTCATCCCTGACGTGAACGAGAGTGATATGAACTTTACCGCCAACAAGGAAGGTAACATCCGATTCGGTTTGGCTGGTATCAAGGGAGTGGGAGAAGGTGCTGTTGAATCAATTCTGAACGAACGGAAAAAGAACGGTAAGTTTACCGACATCTATAATTTCGTAGAACGTGTCAACCTCACATCCTGCGGCAAGAAAACCATAGAGACACTTGCAATGGCAGGTGCTTTCGACTGCTTCACAGACGTGAAAAGAGAGCATTTCTTGCTTCCTGGCTTCATCGACAGCCTTCATACCTATGGCGTGAAAGTTCAATCAGAAAGCGGTAAATCACAATTGCAACTCAGTTTGTTTGGTGCAGATGAAGAGGCAGCTAGCATAGCAAAGCCAAAGATTCCTAAGGTGGAATCCTTATCTCGCATAGAGCTGCTGAATAGGGAGAGAGAACTTGTCGGAATCTTCTTGTCTGCCCATCCATTGGACGATTACTACGTTATTCTGAAACATGTATGCAACGTTCAAATGGCAGATCTTTCCACCGATTGGAGCGGTCCTCAATTCCTCGACCCCGAAAAAGAAAAGAAAATGGAGGATGCCGATGTCTACTTCGGAGGTATGGTGATGAACGTCAAGAACTTAAAGACTAAGAATGGTGCTGATTTTAAAATCGTAGCATTCCAAGATTATTCGGGAGTGCATGAATTCTCCTTCTTCAGCGACGACATCGCTAATTTCGGCAATTACCTGCAACCAGGCTACACACTGTTCGTCTCTGGTAAGTATGGCAAACGAAAATCGTACGACAAAGACCGTCGTATCATCTTCAATAAAATACAATGGATGACCGATGCAGTGAAAGATGCTGTAAAAAATTTGGTCATATATGCTGATGAAGAAAAATTTACTACTACCTTTGTAAACGATATCAGCACTACAATTGCTGAAAACATAGTAACAGACAACCAGCCGAGTGCTACGCTCTATTTCTCTGTAAGAGAAGAGATGACAGGCATCAACCTCTTACTGAAATCACGTTCCACACGACTGAACGTCACAAGAAAATTACTCACTTCCTTAGATGGTATGGAGGTGCAATATGAGTTAAATAAAATTTCAAGCTAAATATTAAATAATAAAAATTATGGCAATTAAAATTACAGATGCAAACTACGAAGAGATTGCTGCAACAGACAAACTAATCCTAATCGACTTCTGGGCTCAATGGTGCGGTCCTTGTCGTATGTTGTCACCTACAATCGATGACTTGGCTAACGAATATGAAGGCAAAGCTGTTATCGGTAAGGTGGATGTCGATGATAATCCAGACATTGCAGAAAAATTCTCTATCCGTAACATACCAACCATCCTTTTCGTTAAAAATGGAGAAGTGGTGGACAAAACAGTAGGAGCTGTTCCTAAAAATGAAATTATCGATAAAATAGAAGCTAATCTATAAACGATTTATCTGAATATCAGAACGAACA